>CAKMQH010000212.1 GCA_927911515.1 uncultured Neisseria sp. | reverse complement strand
CGTCGGCAAAATTCCATTCCTGAATTTCGTTCACCGCCATGCCGCCGATGCGTACCGTGCCGGTTTCGCCCAAAATGGTAATCGAGCCTTCGAGGTTTTTCGGATAAGTGCACATGGTTACCGCCATCGAACCGAGCGTGCCGTCGCGCCAACGGAGATTCATCACGCCCGTGTCTTCGGCTTCAATTTTGCGGTGGGTCGCAATCATCGCCTGTACTTCCGCCACCGGACCGATAAGCCATTCCATCAAATCGACGTAGTGGCTTGCCTGATTCATGAACGCGCCGCCGTCCAGCTTCCAAGTGCCGCGCCAACCGCATCCTTGGTCGTAATACGACTGCGGACGCGTCCAAAAAACATTCAAATGCACCATATAGATTTTGCCGAAGCGTTGTTCCGTGACCGCGCGTTTGAGCAGTTGCAGCGTGGCGTTGAGGCGGTTTTGTTTCACCACAAACAAGCGTTTGCCCGCTTTGTCGGCGGCTTGAACCATGCGTTCGCCGTCCGTAAAGCAGGTAGCCATCGGTTTTTCGATGACGACGTGAAAACCGGCCTCCAACGCTTCAACCGCCTGCTCGGTATGCAAGCCGGACGGCGTGGTGATGACGATTACGTCGGCATCGGTTTCGGCGAGCATTTCCGTATAGCGGGCATAACCTTTTGCGCCGGTGCGCTTGATCGCCGCCTCAAGCGCGGCAGGGTCGGTGTCGCACACGGCAACGAGTTCGCAATCTTCTTGCAACACTTCAAACGAGCCGAAATGATTGTTGGAAATACGGCCGCAACCGACTAAGGCGAATTTGATTTTGCGATCGGAGATGGGGTCAGACATTTTCAGACGACGTACACAGGTATAAAAAAACGGGAAAAGATTATAGAGAAATCAGCCGTCAACCGATACCTAAAATCATGAAAAATTTGACGGAGCAGCAGGATATGGGTTTGCTTTCCGCCGTCTCACCTTTTTTTCAAACGCATGAAGGGATGAAGTTAATTTACAACAAATGCGTATCGTGGTTTATAATCCTATCCTAACGAAACAGGGGTGCTGCCTGATGTTCAGGCGGCTGAGAAATACCCTTTACACCCGATCGGGATAATACCTGCGTGGGGAGTTTTCACGGATTCTGTCTTTCAGACGACCTTTTTTTGATATGGGGTCGTCTGAAAAAGCAAAACGCTCCTGTTTCTTCTTTTCAAACGAGAAAACAGGAGCATTTTTTATGACTACGCCAAAGAAACCCGCCAAAACCTCCGGCAACGAAGCGCGCGAACTTGCCGACTTGAGCGAAGACATCGGCATCCGCTTCAAATATCCGAACTCGGAGCGCGTGTATCTGCAAGGCAGCCGCGACGACATCTGCGTGCCTTTGCGTGAAATCCGTCAGGACGACACCCACACGGCGCAAGGCACGGAAGCCAACCCGCCGATTCCCGTCTATGACACCAGCGGCGTGTACGGCGATCCGGCGGCACACATCGACCTGAAACAAGGGCTGCCGCACGTCCGCACCGCAT
This sequence comes from uncultured Neisseria sp., assembly GCA_927911515.1. Taxonomy (GTDB): domain Bacteria; phylum Pseudomonadota; class Gammaproteobacteria; order Burkholderiales; family Neisseriaceae; genus Neisseria. Next base: position 8,065 of record CAKMQH010000212.1, on the reverse strand, counting down.
GGCTGGACGAACGCGGCGATACCGAAATCCTGCCCAAGCTCTCCAGTGAATACGGCATAGAACGCGCGCATGACCCGCAAACCGCCCATCTGCGCTTCAACCAAATCACCCGTCCGCGCCGCGCCAAAGCAGGCCGCAACGTAACCCAGCTCCACTACGCCCGCCAAGGCATCATCACGCCGGAAATGGAGTTTGTCGCCATACGCGAACGTATGAAGCTGGACGAGCTTTTCAGACGGCCTGAATACGCCAAGCTCTTGAAACAACACGCAGGGCAAAGTTTCGGCGCGAACATCCCGACCCATCCCGACCAAATCACGCCTGAATTCGTGCGCCGAGAAATCGCCGCCGGACGCGCGATTATCCCTGCCAACATCAACCACCCCGAACTCGAACCGATGATTATCGGCCGCAACTTCCGCGTCAAAATCAACGGCAACTTGGTCAACTCCGCCGTCACTTCCAGCCTGACCGAAGAAGTCGAAAAATGGTGTGGTCGCTGCGTTGGGGAGCGGACACGATTATGGACTTATCCACAGGCGCGCACATCCACGAAACGCGCGAATGGATTATCCGCAATGCGCCCGTCCCCATCGGCACGGTGCCCATCTATCAGGCTTTGGAAAAAACTGGCGGCATTGCCGAAGATTTGACTTGGGATTTGTTCCGCGACACCTTAATCGAACAGGCGGAACAAGGCGTGGACTATTTCACCATACACGCGGGCGTGTTGCTGCGCTATGTGCCGATGACCGCCAACCGCCTCACCGGCATCGTATCGCGCGGCGGTTCCATCATGGCGAAATGGTGCCTTGCCCACCATCAGGAAAACTTCCTCTACACGCATTTTGACGAAATCTGCGAAATCATGAAAGCCTACGATGTATCGTTCAGCCTCGGCGACGGCCTGCGCCCCGGCTGCATTGCCGATGCCAATGACGAAGCGCAATTTGCCGAATTGCACACCTTGGGCGAATTGACCGACAAAGCATGGAAACACGACGTACAAGTCATGATCGAAGGCCCCGGCCATGTGCCGTTGCAACGCGTCAAAGAAAACATGACCGAAGAGCTGCAACACTGCTTTGAAGCGCCTTTCTACACACTCGGCCCGCTCGTTACCGACATCGCCCCCGGCTACGACCACATCACCTCGGGCATAGGCGCGACCAATATCGGCTGGTACGGCACAGCCATGCTTTGCTACGTTACCCCGAAAGAGCATTTGGGTCTGCCCGACAAAGAAGACGTGCGCACCGGCATCATCACCTACAAACTGGCCGCCCACGCCGCCGATCTCGCCAAAGGCTGGCCGGGCGCACAGTTGCGCGACAACGCCCTGAGCAAGGCGCGTTTCGAGTTCCGCTGGCGCGACCAATTCCGCCTCAGCCTCGACCCCGAACGCGCCGAGAGCTTCCACGACGAAACCCTGCCCGCCGAAGGCGCGAAAATCGCCCACTTCTGCTCAATGTGCGGTCCCAAATTCTGCTCGATGAAAATCACGCAGGAAGTGCGCGACTACGCCGACAAGCAAAAAGCCCAGCAGCAGGGCATGGAGGAAAAAGCGGTAGAGTTTGTGAAGAAAGGGGCTAAGATTTACAGTTGATAGAAACGTCGTCTGAAAAGCCGTTTGCAGGTTTTCAGACGACGTTTTTTTGAGTTGGTCGCGGATATAAACATTGACAATGACAAAATATTAATACTATGCTGAAGTATTACTCACTAGCGGATATATTATGCAAACGACTCATCCGAACCCATCCCTCCGTCTCAATATTATCGGCACAGGCAAAGGACTGCCTTCGCGGCTGGTCCCTTCCACCGAAATCGACGCCCTGCTCGGCATCAAAGAAGGCCGCACTGAAAAACTCAGCGGCTTGGCGCAACGCTACTTTCTGGCAGAAGGCGAATCTGCCGATGCTATGCAGCTTCAAGCTGCGCAAAGTGCGTTGGCGGCGGCAGGCATCACGATTGACGATGTGGACTGTGTCATCAACGCTTCGGGTATCGACCGTCAATGCATTCCCTTCAACGCCGCGCATACCTTGCGCCTGCTGAAGCCCGCGCGACCGATTGCCGCATTCGACGTCAACATGACCTGTTTGTCGTTCTTGCGCAGCTTGGATCTGGCGGATTCGTTGTTACACAAATATCCCACCATTTTATTGATCAGTTGCGACGTCGCTTCCGTCGGCTTGGATTGGAACGATTTTCACAGTTCGGCCATTTTCGGCGACGGCGCGGCTGCGGCGGTCATCAGGTCGTCTGAACGCGGCGGCGTGTTGGCAAGCAAATTCGAGGTACATCCCGAAGGCTACGAATTCTGCACCATCCCCGCGGGCGGCTATGAAAACCATCCATCCAAACATCCCGAAAGCTATGTCTCCCAAGCCTATTTCCACATGAACGGCAAAAAGCTCTACAAGCTTGCCGCCGAAGCCATACCCGGCTTTTTGGATGAAACTTTGGCGCAGGCAGATTTGACGTTGGCAGACATAGACTGGATCGTTCCGCATCAAGCAAGCCGCGGTGCTTTGCAACACATCATCAGTCGTCTGAAACTCGACCCTGCCAAAATCGTCGATATTTTCAACACCCACGGCAACCAAATCTCCGCTTCCATCCCCTCCGCGCTGCACCACCTGCTGACCGACTTCCCCGTCCGCTCGGGCGATAAAGTTTTGCTGTTCGGCACATCTGCAGGCGTCGGCTTGGGCGCATTGGTTTGGGAAAAACCATGAAAAAGGCCATCGTTACCGGCGCGACCGGCGGATTGGGGCGCAACCTCGTGCAAACGCTGCTTGCCCAAGGCTGGCAAGTAGCCGCCTGCGGACGCAATGCCGAAATCGGCAAAATGCTGGGGACGGAATTTCACGCCTTCGATTTGTCCGACCGCAATCAGACCCTGAAAGCGTTTTCCGAAGCCGATATCGTGTTCCATTGCACCGCCCTGTCTTCGCCGTGGGGGCGTTACGAAGATTTTTACCGCGCCAACGTGACCGCCACGCAAAACGTCTTAGCGGCGATGCGGCACCACCATATCGGCAAGCTGATACACGTTTCCACGCCCAGTATCTATTTCGATTACCTCGACCAGCATAAAGTCCCCGAAACCTTCGTCAGCCGCCACTTCGTCAACGACTACGCCTACACCAAATTCCTTGCCGAACAAGAAGTCATCGCCGCCACCGACATTTCCAGCGTCATCATCCGCCCGCGCGGTATTTTCGGCGAATACGACACCGCCGTCCTACCGCGCCTGCTCAAAATCTCCGAAAAAGGCTTTCTGCCGCTGATTCGACGCAGCGGCCGCGAAGCAGGCGGCGCATTAGTGGACGTTACCTACGTCGGCAATGTCGTTCACGCGCTGATGCTGACAGCCGAAGCCGATGTGCCCCGCGCCATGCCGTTCAACATCACCAACGGCGAACCGCAGACCATCGCCGCACTCTACCAGCAAATCATCGATACCCTGCATCTCGGATGTCGTCTGAAACCCGTCTCCTACCACCTGATTGACAGCGTTGCCCGCCTACTGGAAACGAAAGCGCGGCTGACCCGTTCCTTTCGTGAGCCCCTCGTTACCCGTTACAGCATAGGCACGATTTCCTTCGACCAAACCCTAGACATCAGCCGCGCCCGTTCGCTGCTCGGCTACGAACCCCAAATCAGCGTTGCCGACGGACTGCGGCAATACGCCCGCTCCTTGAAAGGCTGAAGCTATGGATATCCGTTTCTACCACACCGGCTACTGCACCCATCCCGAATGTATGGTCGAACGGGGCGGCAGCCTGCGTAAAGCCGCCTTTCCCGCCATGACCGCCCACATCACCCACCAAGGCGGCAACCTGCTGTTTGATACCGGCTACGCGCCCCGCTTTTTCGAAGCCTGCCGCCGTTTTCCCGAAAAGTTCTACGCGCTGACCACGCCCGTCACCCTCAGCCAACCGACCATACACGAACGCTTGGGCGATGCCGCACACGATATCAACCAAATCTTTCTGTCCCACCTTCACGCCGACCATATTGCCGGCCTCAAAGACTTCCCCGATGCAGAAATCATCCTTTCCCGCGCCGCCTACGACTTTGTTTACCATACCGACAAACCCGAAAGCCTGACCAACCGCATCATCGAAGTCAAACAAGGCTTCCTGCGCGAGCTGTTGCCCCAAGACCTGCCGCAACGCGCCCGCTTTATCGAAGATCTGCCCGAAGTCCGCCTTGACGAAGCGTTTTACCCGTTTGAACAAGGCTACCGCATCAGTGCCGATTTGATTGCCGTCGCCCTGCCCGGCCATGCCGCCGGACAATACGGTCTGATAGCCGGAGAATTTTTCCTGATTGCCGACGCCGTTTGGCGGTTTGCGACCATCAGCCACAACCGTCGCCCCAACCCGCTGACCGGTCTGATCGCCCAAAACCGCTCCGCCGTCCAAGCCACCATAGACCGCCTGCAACACCTCCACCGCCGCAACCGCGAAATCATCCTCGTTCCCAGCCATTGCGAACCCACCCTGCGCCGCTTGGGCATGGAAGGCTTGGATTAAAACAGGTCGTCTGAAACCCGCCAAACAAAGCCCCTCAACCGCCCAAAAGAACACACCATGAAACCTTCAAAATGGCAAATCCTCAAATCCTTCTTCAACACCCGAGATTACACAGACCGCGCCGCCCTTGAAGCACACCAGCAAAAACAGCTCGACCGCCTTTTGAATAACCACAACAGCCGCTTCTACCCACACAGCCCCAAGCTGCAAGACTATCCCGTTATCAACAAACGCATCTTCATGCAGCATTTCGCCGACATCAACGCCTACGGCATCAGCGAAAAAGACGCCCTCTCCGTTGCACTCAAAGCAGAAGAAAGCCGCGACTTCAGCCCCGTTTTTCAGACGACCTCTGGCAAAGAAATCACCGTCGGACTTTCCTCCGGCACCAGCGGCAACAGGGGCATTTTCCTCGTTTCCCCCGAAGAGTCCGCCCTGTGGGCAGGCTATATGCTCAAACGCATGTTGCCCCGCCCCTACCTCGCCCGCCACAGCATCGCCTTCTTCCTGCGCGCCAACAGCAATCTCTACACCGCCGTCAAAAGCCCGCTGATACGCTTCGAGTTTTACGACCTGCTCGAAGCCTTGGATGCACACATCCCAAGACTCAACGCACAAAACCCCACCATCCTCATCGCCCCCGCCCAAGTGTTGCAGCAGCTTGCCCAGCATCCCGACCTCGCCATACGCCCCAAAAAAATCATCTCCGTTGCCGAAGTCTTGGAACCGCAAGTCAAAACCCGCATCGAACAACGCTTCGGCACGCCGGTTCACCAAATTTACCAATGCACCGAAGGCTTCCTCGCCCACACCTGCGCCCACGGCAACCTGCATCTGAACGAAGACATGGTCTATATCGAAAAAGACTGGATAGACCGCGAAAGCGGCCGCTTCGCCCCCGTCATTACCGACTTCAACCGCAAAAGCCAACCCGTCATCCGCTACCGCCTCGACGACGTTTTGATTGCCAACGACGCACCCTGCCCCTGCGGCAGCGCATTCGCCCGAATCAGCGCCATCGAAGGACGCTGCGACGACATCCTCGACGCACGCACGACAGGCGGCGAACCTTACGCCCTCTACGCTGACTTCATCCGCCGCGCCATGATTTCAGACGACCTCATCCAAGAATACCGCGTCGAACAACACGGCAAAGCCCTACACATTTTCCTCACGCCCGACACAGAGCAAACCCGCGCTGCCGCCACACGCAACCTAGACCTCCTGTGGCAGACGCTGCAACTTCGCCCCTTCGATTACATTTTCCAACCGGAACAAACCCGCCCCCTGCACCAAAAAACGTCGGCGCGTGACGAAAATTTCCCCGTATGGCGAAAATCCATAATCGTTTAAAAGCCCTACCTTTCAAAGTTAAAGATAAAAAGGTCGTCTGAAAAAATTTCAGACGACCCTTCCAGTAAAAACAAAAACGCCATAACCCGACTTACCTTCCTACTTTCCGTAATACCTGCCATGTTAAGCTTGCAATAACGCCCAACACTCTTTCAGACGACCTAAACCTTATGCGCCACCTTATCCCCCTCTTCTTCCTGTCATTTCCGTTAGCAGCCTATGCAGGCGGTGATTTTTCAAAAGCCCAAGTCCTCAGTATTGTAGGCAGCCACGGTTACTATCGAATTTCCGTCCGCCAAATAGAACACCCAATTTATAACGATGGATGTACGACATACAATATCCGTATTACTCCTCCTAGAAAAACCTTTTGGGATCTGCTTGGTCTGGGACGAGCCGACGACCATCCCACCGCCGAACAAACACAAGCTGCTGCCGCAGTATTGAAACAGTATGCGGCCAATCAGCACCCGCTAGAAATCGGCTATTTAGGTGGCGGACTGTATCCTGATCCTCAGCAAAAATGCCTTTATCACGGCACTGGGATGAGGTTTGATGCACCGGACTATTTAGCCGTACGTCAAGACGGACGCATGGATCTATATCCTTATCTGACCAAACCATAAGTCCATCCCCGCCACAAAGTATAGTGGATTAACTTTAAACCAGTACGGCGTTGCCTCGCCTTAGCTCAAAGAAAAACGATTCTCTAAGATGCTGAAGCACCAAGTGAATCGGTTCCGTACTATCTGTACTGTCTGCAGCTTCGTCGCCTTGTCCTGATTTTTGTTAATCCACTATAAAAGGTCGTCTGAAAACGGACGCAGTCAGTTTATGCGGAGCTAAAACGAACTCAGTGAATCTTGAGAACAGTTTTTCAGACGACCTTTCCCTCGAGCGACCATACCAGCCAATTGAAATAGAGTCTGTTCCCACCCCAACCCGCCAGCACCAATCCTCATCTACTGCCCGATATCGCCCCACTCCAAACCGAATTTCTGCAAATATTTGCGCAGCCTGTCGCTGTCATTGGTTTTGGCACGGCTGTTTCGGGAAACATGAAACAATGCCCTTCCCGCCTGCGCCATGTTTTGGTGTTTGCGGCATTCATCAATCACGCTCTGCAACTGCAAGCGGTCAAACAAATCCAAATTTTCCCAATCGATTTTGTCGGGGTAGTTATCCGCCTTTTCAGACGACCTCTTAGATACAAGGTCGTCTGAATCCGCCTCCTCAGCCCACAACCATTTGAGCAGCTCAATTTCCGCCGCCACTTGTTCCGTCTGTATCCTGCCCTGCGGGGCAAGTGTGGCAAGACGCATGATGCTGGCGGCAAGGTCGCGGAAATTGCCGCGCCATCGGGCTTCGTTTGAATGGGCGAAGGCGAGATAGGCAGACAGGGCTTCTTTATTGAAACGGGTGGCGCGACCAAGTTCCTGCGAAGCGAGTGCGAGCTGGTGTTCGATGTTCGGCTCGATGTCTTCGCGGCGGTCGGCGAGCGCGGGCAGCGGATAATTCCAGATATTGATGCGGGCGAACAAGTCTTCGCGGAAGCGTCCGGCGCGGATTTCCCGCCGCAGGTCGCGGTTGGTACCGGCGATAAGCTGGAAGCTGCTTTGCACTTCCTTGTCGCTGCCGACAGGATAAAAATGTTTTTCTTCAATGGCTTTGAGCAACATGGCCTGCTCGTCCAAGCCCAATTCGCCGATTTCGTCCAAAAACAACACACCGCCGTCAGCGGTTTTCAAATAGCCTTCGCGCTTTTCCGCCGCACCGGTAAACGCGCCTTTTTTGTGACCGAACAAGGCGGAAGCCGCACCGTCGCCGCGCAAAGTGGCGCAGTTCACATCGACAAACTCGCCTTTAATCAGATGGCGCGCCTTTTTCAATTCGAAAATCCTGCGTGCCAGCATCGATTTGCCCGCGCCGGTAGGGCCGGAGAGCAGAATCGGCGACGGAGAATGCAGCGCGACTTGTTCGATTTCGGCAATCATGCGGTTGAAGGCGGAGTTTTGGGTGGAGATGCCGCTTTTCAGATAGCGCACCGCGTCATCACGCACGGCGGCGAGGCGTTCGGCCAGCACATCGTAACGCGCCAAGTCCAAATCAAGATTTCATAACTGCCGACATCGCCTTTTTCCATGCTGCGCCTTTGGTTTTTCGGC
>CAKMQH010000211.1 GCA_927911515.1 uncultured Neisseria sp. | reverse complement strand
TTTTTATTTGATAAATAGCTTTGAATCTTTCATTATCAAGGCAATAATTTTTCTTAGTATCAGTATCTTGGTTATCGGTATTGGTCATTGTTTTAATCCTTTCTTTTCATCAGACGACCTTTAATCAGTCTTGCCATCTTGAATCAGTTGCAATGCTTGGTTATACCGTTCCCGCAAAAAGTCGCTATACCATTGCATAAACTCTTTGCGCTCGTTCAGATAATCGGCGCGGTTGTAGGCGGCGCGGATTTTGTTGTTTTCAATGTGGGCAAGTTGTCGCTCTATCGCGTCAGGGTTGAAACCTTGTTCATTCAAAACGCTGCTGGCAAGGGAACGGAAACCATGCGGGGTGGCTATCCCGTAATAACCCATGCCGTTGATGATTTTGCCCGCTGTATTTTCGCTAATGTAACCAGTTTTGGATTTAGGGCTTGGAAATAGAAAGGGTGTTTCGCCGGTTATGGCGTGTAGTTCGTTTAATAGCTCAATCGCCCAATCAGACAAGGGGATTGTGTGCTCTCGTGGCCGTTTCATACGATCAGCGGGAATCGTCCATGTTTTGCGCTTAAAGTCGATTTCCTGCCATTGGCCGCCGCGTATCTCTTTGTTTCGGGCAAAGCAAAGCATAATCAACATTACGCAAATTCTGTTTTGTTGCTCACAATCTGCCAGTATCAGGCGGCGGTAAAACTCCGGCAATTCTTCACGGGGTAGGGCGGGCATTCTTTTGCTTTCTGTTGGCTCTATATAGCCTTTCAGTAACGCGGCAGGGTTTCGGTCGGTCAATTCTTCATAACCGGCATAGGTAAACACCGCGCCTATCCATTGCCTGATTTTTTCGGCGGTTTCCGATACGCCCCGCTCTGTTACTTTATCCAATACGGCCTTTATCTCTTTTTTCCCGATTTTGTTTATAGGCGTTTCCCCAATAATAGGGAAAACATCTGTTTCAAAGTACCGCAAAACACGGGCGGCATGATTAGGCTTCCAGCTTTTGCGCTTGGTGGTTTTCTCATGCCATGCTTTGGTAACGTTGGCAAAGGTATTCAGTAAGGCCGTTTTGCGCTCCTGTTTGGCCTGTTGCTTCATTGCTGATGGGTCTTGCTCTTGTGCGATCATGCGGCGGGCGTTTTCGGCGGCTTGGCGGGCTTCTACCAGTGAAACGGTCGGATATTTCCCGATAGTAAGAGTTTTCTCTTTGCCATCTATACGGTATTTCAGGCGGAATACTTTTCCGCCCGATGGGGTAACTTCAAGATATAAGCCGCTCCCGTCAAATAACTTGGCTTTCTTTCCAGTATCAGACGGCTTGGCGGCTTTGATTTGGCGGTCGTTCAGGGGCATTGGGGGTATGTTTTTAGGGGGTGTTGTCAGATTCCCCAAATCATACCCCCATATTTTGGTTTATTCAATTATACGGCATTGGGGGTATTTAGACACTTGGCAAGGGGGTTATTAGCCTGAAAGCCTTACCAGTATTGAATCTTGATTACTGCGTTAGATTTGATTAGACAAAAAATAACCCCTGAAAGGGGTTAGGTGGTGCGGACGGAGAGACTCGAACTCTCACACCTCTCGGCGCCAGAACCTAAATCTGGTGCGTCTACCAATTTCGCCACGTCCGCGTGATTAAACTGGGGATTATACACAAAGTATCCTGCTCTGCAAACAATCTTTGGCTTGAAATTGCTTTATTCCGACCGATATAATGGCAGGTCGGTTATCTGCCGGAACACACTAATATTAAAGAGGAACATCATGCCTGTTTTACTGATTCAGGATTTTTTACAGACACAGGGTTTGAAGCTGTCTTCAGACGACCTCCGTGTTGCTTATCTGACCGCGAAGACGGTGATGGATATGGGCAATGCTTCGATTGACCGCTCGGTTTTATGGCGTGAAGAAGACGGTTGGAAGCTGGCAGACTATATTGAAGAAACGCCGGAAAATGAAGTTTTGCTCAAACAGGTTTTCATGGCTTTGGATTCGGTGTTCAGTCGCGCAAAAGCTGTCAAAAGCGCGGCGGTTTACATCCACATTCCGGGCGAACCGCATGCAAGGCTGGTTCGTATCTCGGCGCAAGGCGAGCCTTTGGAGAACCTGTTGGCGGTTCACGAAGAAAACGGTACGGTTTACCTTGCCTGCCGTACGGCGCAAAGCGGCTGGATGAATATTGCCAACGATATTGCCTATTGGCTTTCGCTGGACGAAATCCAAGGCGGCCGGAACGAGGGGAGCGGAAGCCAGTTATCCATTCCTGTGGCTACTCAAAATGGGACGGTTTTGGGCGTGGTTCATGTTGAATTTGCCGATAAAGATCAAGCCGATGAAGCAGCCCAAACGGATTGGTCGGCGCTGGCTTTGGCACTTGCCGAGCCGCTGAAAGCATTGGCAGGCATCGAAGACAAGGAAGAAGAACATGAATAATACCTTGAAATTCGTCGCCTCCTGCCGCCTGCCGACCGAATGGGGCGACTTCACTATGCACGGTTTTGAAGAACCGAGCGGACAAGAACACATCGCTTTGACGATGGGCGATTTTTCAGACGACCTCCCCGTTCTGACCCGCATCCACTCCGAATGTTTGACCGGCGATGCCCTGTTTTCCAAAAAATGCGACTGCGGTCCGCAGCTTGAAGCGGCGATGAAAGCGGTTCAGCAAGAAGGGCGCGGTGTCATCGTTTATTTACGTCAAGAAGGGCGCGGTATCGGTTTAATCAACAAAATCCGTGCCTATAAGCTTCAAGACGAGGGGATGGATACGGTCGAAGCCAACCTTGCACTCGGGCTACCCGTTGACGCGCGCGATTTTACGCTTGCCAAGCAAATCTACGACCATCTGAATATCCGCGCGGTCAAGCTGCTGACCAACAATCCCGAAAAAATTCAGACGTTGAAAGATGCAGGCATCAATGTCGTCGAACGTATCCCGCTCCATGTTGGCGAGAATGTTGAAAACGAACGTTATCTGCACACCAAAGCCGACAAACTGGGGCATATGATTTTTGATTGAGGTAATACTAAACTTATTTATTATTTATATTCAAATAAATATATTTATCTTAAAACAAACGGCTTGCCCTAATAGAGGTTTTTTGGTTTAATCCGAAGTTCTCGGGTGATTAGCTCAGTTGGTAGAGCGTCTGCCTTACAAGCAGAATGTCGGCGGTTCGACTCCGTCATCACCCACCAAGTTTCCTTTCATTGTTGCAAAACAATGATGCGCGGTGGTAGCTCAGTTGGTTAGAGTACCGGCC
>CAKMQH010000210.1 GCA_927911515.1 uncultured Neisseria sp. | reverse complement strand
TTCTGAATCGCGACCGTTGCGGGTGCTACCGCCTGCTTTCTTACTTGCCATTTGTAATACTCCTAAGTTCAAAATTAGGCGATTGCCACGATTTCGATTTGGGGTGAAATTTTGGCGATGACCTTGGCGTTTTTTGGTAGTGTTTACGGCGGCGCATTTTGAAAATTCGTACTTTCTCGCCGCGACCATGGGCTACTACTTTAGCTGTTACTTTTGCGCCTTCGATAAAAGGAGCGCCAACTTTTACAGATTCGCCGTCAGCAATCATCAAAACTTCGGTCAGTTCGATTTGGCTGTCGAGTTCGGCTGGTATCTGTTCTACTTTCAATTTTTCGCCAACGGCAACTTTATATTGTTTGCCGCCGGTTTTTACGACCGCGTACATACTCAACTCCATGAGAATTATGGTTAATATCCCGCACACCATTGTGCGAAACACGGCATTCTATTGCTATTTGCCTGTTTTGTCAAAGTTTATTTCATTTGTAGGGGTAAGGTTGTCTGAAAGATGTGTCAAACGGGCTTTGCTGCTATAATCGCGCGCTGGATTGCCGATATTTTTATGCGGCAATATTATTCCGCCTTATACCCAACCCATTATTTATACGGCAAGCCTGCTTCATTTTGCTGACTGAGAATGTGTTATGCTCGAAAACCTGCCTTATTTCCAACTACATCTGCCTGAAGACCTTTCGCGGGTCAACGAGGTGATCAACCAAGCGGTTCAGTCTGATGTCGCGCTGATTTCGCAAATCGGTACTTATATTATCAGTGCCGGCGGTAAGCGTCTGCGTCCGATTATGACGATTTTGGCAGGTAAGTCGGTCGGCTATGACGGAGATAAGCTGTATGCTTTGGCGGCAATGGTGGAATTTATCCACACTTCGACCCTGCTGCACGACGATGTGGTCGACGAAAGCGATTTGCGCCGCGGACGCGAAACGGCGAATAATCTGTTCGGCAACGCGGCGGCGGTTTTGGTCGGCGACTTTTTATATACGCGCGCTTTCCAATTGATGGTTGATTCCGGCAGTATGCGCATTTTGGAAGTCATGGCGGATGCAACCAATATTATTGCCGAAGGCGAGGTCATGCAGCTGATGAACATCGGCAATACCGACATCACCGAAGCGCAATATGTTCAAGTGATTCAATATAAAACGGCCAAACTGTTTGAAGCGGCAGCACAGGTCGGCGCGATTTTAGGTAATGCCTCTCCTGAGCATGAGCAGGCGCTGAAAGATTACGGCATGTATGTCGGTACGGCATTCCAAATTATTGATGATGTTTTGGATTATTCGGGCGAAACCGAAGAAATCGGTAAAAACGTCGGCGACGATTTGGCAGAAGGCAAACCGACCTTGCCGCTGATTTATCTGATGCGCAACGGGGCGAAACAAGTGGCGGACGATGTGCGCCACGCTTTGGAAAATGCGGATCGTAGCAGTTTTCAAAAAATCCATGATTATGTCGTCCATTCCGATGCGCTGACTTATTCGATTTCTGAAGCACGAAAAGCCGTTGAGCAAGCAGTAGCTTCTTTGGCTGTGCTGCCTGACAGTGAAGTCAAACAGGCGATGATTCAGTTGGCTGAGGAATCATTGGCACGGGTCTCTTAAATCCGATGAATTTCAGCTTCGTCCCGATGTTTCTGGTAACGCTGATTTTTCTTGGTGTCGTCAGCAACAACAACTCCATTACGATTTCAGCAGCAATTTTGCTTTTAATGCAGCAGACTGCTTTGTCGCAATATATTCCTTTCGTGGAAAAACACGGCTTGCATTTTGGGATTATTTTGCTGACAATCGGGGTCTTAAGCCCGCTGGTTTCAGGCAAGGTTCAAATTCCCCCGCTGTCGGAGTTTGTCAATTTTAAAATGATTGCCGCCGTATTAATCGGTATTCTTGTCGCCTGGCTAGCAGGGCGCGGCGTACCGCTGATGAGCGAACAACCTGTTTTGGTAACAGGTCTTTTGATCGGTACGGTTATCGGTGTGGCGTTTATGGGCGGCATTCCGGTCGGTCCGCTGATTGCCGCAGGTTTATTATCGTTTATTGCAGGAAAAGTTTAACACGCTCGCCATAGTTCAACGGATAGAACGTATGCCTCCTAAGCGTAAAATACAGGTTCGATTCCTGTTGGCGAGGCCATTAAACACAAAGAGGTCGTCTGAAATTTCAGACGACCTCTTTGTGTTTTCTATGAACGTGAATTGTGAGTTGTTCTTTCGAACTTCATCAAGATTCTTGTGCCGGCAACATCTGCTTTTGCGGATGTTGGGTGTGCAGAGTTGTCAGCTTCTTCGTCAAGATATTCAAAATCACGCCGTAGGCAGGCAGGAAGAAGAGGGTGCAGATGGTGAGTTTGAACAGGTAATCGACAAAAGCGATGCCCTGCCAGTTTGCCGCCATAAATTCATCGCTGCTTGCGTAGAAGGCAATGGCGAAAAATACCAACGTATCCAAGGCGTTGCCGATGACGGTTGATGCGGTCGGGGCAATCCACCACGCTTTCAGACGACGTAGTTTGTTGAACACAAAAATATCAAGGACTTGTCCGAGCGCATAGGCGGCAAAGCTGGCTAAGGCGATGCGTCCGACAAAGGTGTTGAATTCGGACAGCGCGCCTAAGCCTGTCCAACTGCCGTCGTGGAACAAAACGGAAAAGATATAGGAAAGCAAAAGGGCGGGGAACATGACCCAAAAGATAATCCGCCGTGCCAAGTGCGAACCGAAAATGCGGACGGTCAGGTCGGTGGCAAGGAAGATGAAGGGGAAGGAAAACGCGCCCCAAGTGGTGTGGATGCTGAAAATTTGGAAGGGAAACTGCACCAGATAGTTGCTGGCGGCGATGATGAGGATATGGAAAAGCACCAGCCAGAAGAGTGCCTTCTGTTGTTGCGCTGTTGTAAATTCGTACATGGAAATCTTTCGGAAAGGCTTCCAGACGACCTTCTTGTGAAAGAGGTCGTCTGAAAATGCGTAAAAGGGGATGGATTATTGGCTGTCGTGTTCAAACAGGCGTTTGCGTGCCAATGCTTCGAACTCGGTACCTGCTTTGCCGTAATTGGCAAAGGGATGAATGGCGATGCCGCCGCGCGGTGTGAATGCTCCGAAAACTTCGATGTATTTCGGATCCATCAGTGCGATCAGGTCTTTCATGATGATGTTGACGCAGTCTTCATGAAAATCGCCGTGGTTGCGGAAGCTGAAGAGATAGAGTTTCAGGGATTTGCTTTCCACCATCTTGATGTGCGGGATGTAGCGGATGTAGATGGTGGCGAAGTCAGGCTGCCCGGTCATGGGGCAGAGACTGGTGAATTCGGGGCAGACGAATTTGACGAAATAGTCGTTGTCAGGGTGTTTGTTGTCGAATGCTTCGAGAATTTCGGGAGCGTAGCCGGTCGGATATTGGGTTTTTTGATTGCCCAAAAGAGAGATGCCTTGTAGCTCTTCGGTATTGCGGGACATGAGGGTTTCCTTAGTTTTTTAATGTGGGAGGTTTTCGAACCACGAAGGGCGGATTGTAATATAAGGGGAACTATGTGTGTGATTTTTTTGATAATTATTTTGTGTTTGAAAGCTGGGTTGGAAATGCAGAAAGAAACGGAAGGGATTAGAGAGGATATCTTTGACGCGGCGTAATGACTTTGCAAGGCTATGCGGAGAGAATTTAAATTTAATTTTTAAATTTATGATTTTTTATAGTTAATTTTTTTGAGTTAATCGTAAAAGTCAAAATTTTTTTGGAGTGTTTTCAGTAGTATCTCAAAAGTCATGTTTTGAGTTGTAGAACTAAGGAGAAGCGCCATCTCTCTAATAAATTATGGTGTTTTCAATATAAACAATAAATTAAGTTGTCGGTAACCACAAATCTATCCTTTCAGAATGCTGATTTTGTAGAGTAAGAATTCGGAATTACATACAAATTAGATGACCTATGCATAAAAAAACGCCACTTGTTACCTTCTTGAACCGATTGTCAGATTTTCATTCGGAAAATAATCAGTTGAATTAGTATAGCGGCATTGAATAAGTATTTGGTATTTTGAGGCAAATGAGATTGTCATTTTATTCTGATTTGCAGCATAAACAGCCAATAAATTTAAGAAGAGGATATTTATAATGAGTTTTTCACAAACCGACTTGGTCAACGCGCTGCGCCAACTTTCCGATCGCCTGCCTGAATTTTCAGAACAACAGGTAAGAACAGGACGTCTGTTACGGGTAACAACCGAACGTTTAAGCAGTCATCTCAATGAGAATTTGAAAACTTTCGGCATCAATGAGAATTTGTGGTTTGCTTTGATGGCAGTTTATGTCAGCCCTAAAAGCGAAATCCTTCCTTCGCGTTTGAGCGACTTGATGGATTTGACGCGTACCAGTGCAACCCGTCTTTCTGATGAGATGGTTGAGCGCGGATGGGTAGGACGTCATATCAATCAGCAAGACCGCCGCCAGATTGTGTTAAAATTGACACAGGAAGGTGAATCTTTTATCCAACAAGTATGGCCGCAGATTTCCAGTAAGAGCGGGGAAGCTTGGGAAGATTTTACCAATGAGGATTATACCCAGTTGCAAAATCTGTTGGGCAAGCTGTTGAACCGTTTGGACAGCTGATCTGATGCAGTAAGAATTGTGGCAGGGATAAAAGTAAAAAACGGAGTCTGCCATGAAATCAAATATTGCCAAACGGAGCATCTGCATTATTGCAGTATCTGTACTTGCAGCTTGTGCACAGTTTGGTAAACAAGCACCGTTGGAAGAACCAACGGTGTATTCTTTGCCCGATGGTAAATCGGCATCCCTCATTCAAGACGGATGGTGGTTGCAATTAAAAAGATAACAAACTGAATCAATTGATTGCACAAGCTATCCAGACATCAACGGATTTGCGTATTGCCAAGGCGCGTTTCGAGCAAGCACAAACGCAGCTGGGAATAACCGAAGCCGCTGGCAAAACGCAAATCGGTATGTCTGCAAGTGGGTTTGGGATGTATGTTGCACCCAAACCCGCATCTTCCCGTATTGATACCGACCATACACTATTATTGGCAAACGCGGCAGTACAAGGAAGCTGGACATTCGATTTTTGGGGAAAAAACCGTGAGCAGATTGCAGCGGTTTTGGGGCGTCGTCAGGCAATTTTGTATGAAGCCCATCAGGCACGGATTGAGCTGGCGAACGCGGTAGCTAAGCAATATTTTATTTGGCAGGCTTTGAATGAGCGGCAAGCTCTTGTGCAAGAGCGTATCAATCTGTCAGAGAAAATGCAGCAATTGGTCTCACGCAGAATCCATGCAAACCTGATGCCTGCACAATCATTGTATCCCATTGAGTTGGCGCATCAGCAACTTCAGTTGGAAAAAACGTCATTAGAACAACAGATTGCCAAAGTACGACATGCTTTGGCGGTATTAAGCGGTAACGTGCCGGGAACACTCTCCGGGCAAGAGCCCAGTCGGATGGGTGTGGTTCCTGTTGTGCCTGTGAATAAAATCCATGCTGATTTGTTAGCAGCCCGACCGGATATAGCGGCACAAAAATCATTATTGGAATCTAGGCTGCATACGGTTAAATCTACTGAGGCAGAGTTTTATCCCAATATTGAGTTAAAAGCCTTGGCAGGTCTTGGACATATCGATGCGTTCAATGTGGTTAGAGGTAAAACATCAGGCATGCTGGGTATTGTTCCGGCTATCAATCTTCCTATTTTCACTTCTGGAGCATTGCAGTCAAAATTGGCAGGTAAACGCGCAGAATATAACGAGCAGGTGGCCGTGTACGATCAAACGGTTTTAAATGCGATGCGTTCTGCTGCGGATGCTGTTGTAGATTACCAAAGCCTACAAAGCAAGCAGACTACTTGGGATAAAATGCTGAAAATATCCGAGAAGTCGGTTAAAAATGCGCAAGGTCGGGTGAGGGCAGGATTGGATAACGGTCTTAGCGCATTGCAAAAACAAGATGATATGTTTCAGGTAAAAATGCAATTGGTGCAGTATCAATCTGAACGGTTGATTGCTTGGAGTAATCTGAATGCCCAGTTGGGTGGTGGGTTTAGACCGCAATAGAAGGTTTTTCAGACGACCCCTTCCCTTTTACCAAGTCAGTTGGCGACATTTTGAATATGCATTTAAATTTTAAATGTACGTATTCAGAATGTCGCCAATTGCTTTTGGATTGTCAGCAATCGATACAGCTTGAAGGTTGCCGAAATGATTTTTTACGTCTAACTGTAAAGGGAGGATAGCCAAATGGTTTTTAAATATGATTGTTACTTGATTGAGTAACGATGCGGCTATAAAATGCACCTCTGCATGTATTTTTCAGTATTGTCTATTCTATTAAAATCAAAGAGATATTAATGGGGTGGGGTAAATAAGGAAAATAGTCTGTAATTACTCGGGTTAAAATGAAATCATGGATGCGAATCTCGAAAATAATGAACAATTACGCAATTTAGGGACAAAAAGTTCAAGGGTGGGGCGTAAGCGCGGACGTAATTTAGCAGTTATCACACTGCTTTTTATTTTGATTGCAGTCGGAGTGGCTCTTGCGTATTTCTTATTTTGGCAATACGAGGAAGAGACTGAAGATGCTTATGTTGCGGGCCATCTGGTGCAAATTACCCCTCAAGTCACCGGTACGGTAAGAAAGGTGATGTATGACGATACTGATGTGGTAAAAAAAGGGGATGTCTTAGTTGCGTTGGATGATAGCGATTTTCAGCTGGCTTACGAGCGTGCTCAAAATGAATTGATTCAGGCAATTCGTCAGAATAAACAACAAACTGCGGTTAATTCGAAGGCAAAAGCGCAAGTTCTGTTGCGAAAAGCCGAATTGGCAAAGGCTCAGGCAGATTTGCGTCGACGCGAAGCTTTATCGGGAACAGACGCGATTTCAGGCGAGGAGTTGAGTCATGCCCGCGCTGCTGTGGTTCAAGCCCAGGCGGCTTTGAAGGCAGTAGAGGCGGAAGAAACTTCTGCACAAGCAGTTTTGGGCAATAATATTCCTCTGCGTCAACAACCTGCGGTGCAAACAGCCATCAGTCATATTAAAGATGCATGGTTGAATCTGCAACGTACCCAAATTCGCGCCCCGATGAATGGACAAATTGCCAAACGGAATGTTCAAGTGGGTCAGCGTATTGCCCAAGGCTCTCCAATGATGGCTGTGGTTCCTTTGAGCAACCTTTGGGTGGATGCAAACTTTAAAGAATCACAACTGCGTCAAATGAAAATTGGGCAACCTGTTGAAATGACTGCCGATTTATATGGGAATAAAGTAGTCTATCATGGCAGGGTGATGGGTTTGTCTGCGGGTACGGGCAGTGCATTTTCCCTTTTGCCGCCTCAAAATGCGACGGGGAACTGGATTAAGGTTGTACAACGTGTTCCGGTCCGTATCAGTTTGGATACGAAAGAGTTGCAGGCTAATCCGCTTCGTGTCGGCTTGTCTATGAAAGTAAAGGTTGATATTTCAGGTGCCGGTTCAGGAAAAAACATGACGGCTGTTGCTGATAAAAATGTAGCATCACCGGAAACCGAAGGCGTAGATTGGGCTGCTGCTGATGCGTTGATCGATAAGATTTTTGAGAAATACGCTAAGTAAAAAATGTTTTCAGACGACCTTTCATGTGTTGAATTGCTGAATGTAGTGACTTGATAGCGAATCGATATCAAAGTGCATGAGGAAGTAAATTTGTGGCGCAACAGATACAAGGTGGCACTTGGCTTTTAGCTTGTGATGATATGAACGGTCATCAAGAAGGTCGTCTGAAAAGAGATGTGTATCTAAGCGCAATCACTGCGCAACTATATGAATGAATAATAGCGAAGAAATATGAATTATCCGCCATTGCAGGGTGTTAGGCTGGTGCTGGTTACGTTGGCGCTCAGCCTTGCCGTCTTTATGGAAGTCTTGGATACCACGATTGCCAACGTTGCTGTACCAGTAATTGCCGGGGACTTAGGCGCGGCGACTACTCAAGGCACCTGGGTCATTACATCATTTGCTGTGGCGAATGCGATTTCAGTGCCGCTAACAGGGTTTATGGCAAAACGGTTTGGCGAAGTAAAACTGTTTATCGCATCCGTAGCGGGATTCGTTTTGTTGTCGTGGTTGTGCGGCATTGCACCCAATCTTCAGGCTTTGGTGATCTTCAGGGTTTTACAAGGCTTTGTAGCCGGGCCGTTGATTCCGCTGTCGCAAAGTTTGTTAATGGCGTCATACCCTCCTGAAAAACGGACATTGGCTTTGGCGCTGTGGGCAATGACCGTTGTCGTCGCGCCCGTTTTAGGTCCTATTCTCGGCGGCTGGATTTCGGATAATTGGCATTGGGGTTGGATTTTCTTCATCAACATCCCTATCGGTATCCTCTCTGCATTTATTGTGTGGCAGCAATTGAGGGATAGGGAAACGGAAGTGGTTAAGACGCCAATAGATTACATCGGTTTAGTATTGATGGTGGTTGGTGTTGGTGCGCTGCAAATGATGCTGGACAGAGGTAAAGAGTTGGACTGGTTTGCCTCTGGGGAGATTATCGTTTTAGGCGTAGTGGCTTTGATATGTCTGACGTATTTTGTGGTTTGGGAACTGGGCGAGAAATACCCTATTGTCGATTTCTCTTTGTTTGGCAACAGAAATTTTACAATAGGTGTACTGGCGACTTCGTTGGGCTTTATGGTTTACATGGGTACGCTGACGCTGTTGCCGTTGGTGTTGCAGTCTAATCTTGGTTATACGGCAACATGGGCGGGATTGGCGGCCGCGCCTGTCGGCTTTCTTCCCATTTTGTTGTCCCCGATTATAGGTAGGTTTGGCAACCGCATTGATATGCGCCTTCTTGTTACCGCAAGCTTTTTGACGTTTGCTTTTACTTTCTATTGGCGTACTGACTTTTATGCCGGAATGGATGTGAGTAATGTCGTTTGGCCCCAATTCTGGCAAGGCTTGGGCGTGTCAATGTTTTTCCTTCCTTTGACCAGTATTACGTTGTCTCATATCAAATCCGATCAGATTGCATCTGCAAGTAGTCTGTCTAATTTCTTGCGCGTCTTCATGGGTGGTGTGGGTGTGTCCGTAGTCAGTACCATGTGGGAGCGTCGAGAGGCTTTGCATCATACCCAACTGAGCGAACAGATTACTCCTTATTCGACTTTGACTGCGCAAGCGGTTCATGAAATGACGCAACGAGGATTGAGTGAACAACAGGTTCTGACAAATATTTCTGATGTCATCACGCAGCAAGGCTTTATTATGGGATCGAATGAGATTTTCCTGGCTGGTAGTATCTTGTTTATTGTTATGATTTCCATAATTTGGTTTGCCAAGCCACCATCAATGGAAGTTCATCAGCAGGGCATTGAATATCAAAAAGGTCGTCTGAAAATTTCAGAGACCTTTGCCGTTGTAGAAGATTGTAAGCCGCCGCCGCCTTTTGCACTTTGTTACATCAACTTTTGCACTCGATCCGTTTTGAAAGTTACGGCAGCTTTTGCACTATATCGGATGGCAGAAGATAAGAAAAGCGGCGTTTCCGCCGCTTTTGTTTTCCCAGTTACAAATAACCAATTTGCCGCAGAATTTGCAGCGTAACTCCCGATAAATTTGCATTTGCATCCACTCCTGTATCAGATAGAATGCCCAAGTCTCGCGAGACTAAGGCGGCCTTAGAAGTCAATGCAGGTCCGATCTGCTTGGCTGGCGTAGCGGTGTTGCTGCACTGCTACGTCGCCGTCCCACTTTATTTTTTCAATCTCCCTATTGAGGTCGCCAGTATTCAGACGACCTTTTTGCTGCCTATTTATCAACAATCCAAGCCTGATACCACAAGCCCTTGAGTGCCGGCGCATAGTTTATGCCTATATCGAACCCTTCCGCCGTGATATTACCCACATAAGAGTTTCTTGGCGTGACGTCTTGTATATCCAGCACAACATTGACCATCGGACGCTCTGAAAAAGGAACTGCAAATGGAATGGTAATCCACTTGTTGTTGTTATTTCCTTCTGAAAATTTAATTTCCGATCGCGGGACATACATCTCCCGATACTCTTTTTTACCGCCGCCTTGCGCAGATCTTAATCTATTGATTTCCGCCTCCTGCGCCTTAAATTGGGCAGCAACGGCATCGACAAACAGCTTAAAACGCTCAACCAAGGTCATGACTGCAACGCCTGATTAAATTTAGCCACAAAGTCGGTATCAGTATCGCCAAGATTGAGCGTGGTTTCTACTGCGGTTTTTTGCGCCTGTGTCAAAACTTGCGCCTCATCGATACGCAGGCGTTTGGCAACAGCTTCCGAAAGCGCGGTCGCGCCGGTTTTGTCCTGCTCAATATACTTGGCAACTTCCGCCAGCGTATCGTATGCCGCGTCCGCGCCGTCTAAAATCTCTGATTTGACAGCCGTTTTTGCCGCATCAATCAGCGAATCAACCTTCTGACTGGAATAAGCTTTATCAGCCGCAGGTGCAGTATCGTCAATCGCCGCGCCGCTATTGCCGCTGCCGATGTTGTCAATACGGATTTTCAACTCGTTTACCGCACCTACCACGCTCCCGCGCTCCGTAGTTTGCAGCATATCTGTCGAGCCGATTTTACCGATAACCTCTTTGAATTTTGTGCCAATAGCGTCCACCAGCGCGTCTATGCGTTGTCTTAATGTCATTTTTTTTACTTGCCTTTTATGAAATTGCCAAAATAAATCTTGCTACGAAATCAGGGGCTTCGCCCGCATCCTCGCTTTTAACGTCGGCAAGCCATTGCGTGAAATCCTTAAATGATTTGCCTTGATTCTCGGGCTGGATCAACCACGTCCGATACAAGTCGTCATCGTACCGATGCGCGGCATTTCCCAAATTTCCCTTAAAAACTCTAAACTTACCCAACATTGCTCGTACTCTTTAAAATCTCCAGCGGAATATCTCCGCTGTATTGCACCAAGCCGTCAGAGCGGCGTGTAAATTGCAAATCAAAAACGTAATGCCCCTCCATCAAACTTCGGCATACGTCAGCATCCAAACGCAGCAACACCAAGCGTATTTCGGGGTAAAGGGTCGTCTGAAAGCGGGCGACCGTATCCTTAGTATATTTGCGCCGAAGTTCGGCGGCAGCGGTAACGCCGGTCAGAGCAGAAATACCCAAGTCGTCCAAAACATCAAAAATCACGCTGATTTCGACGGTTTCGCCCTGTTTGAAGCGCAGAATATCCGTACTCATAACACTCTCAAAATAAAACAAATTATCTCAGCCCATTGCCCACCGCCAAGGCGGCGAGCCTGCACTCAACACTACACGCCCAACTCCAAAACGGCAGCGTCGGGGGCTTGGCTGATGATGCGGTTGGTGCGAATGTCGTAGAAAACACGTTGACTTAAGGCAGCCTGACCGCTCAAGACGATATTCCCGCCGCTTTGCGTTTGTGCCGCCCATGAGCCGCCGCCCAAATCGCCTGTTATTTTGGCGATACCGCGTTGCTCGCGGTTGAGCAGTGCCGTCAGGTTTTGATACAGATTGGTCATTTTGTTACTCCCAACAAATAGATAAAAGGTCGTCTGAACATGGCTTTCAGACGACCTTTAAAGCATTTTTAAAACGGCTTTAATCACTCGTCCAAATAGCGGTCGATGCTGACATTTTGAGTAACGACAGGCGCGTCGTTTTCGATTTTGATCTCAACCGATACGCCAACAACCACGCCCTGCCAGTTGCCCGACGGCTCGCTGATTTGCCAAATCTCGCCCAAATTCGCCATAGGGATGGCGTATTTATCCGATACCGGCAAAGACACGGTCTCGCGCTTATGGACACCCGTCGCGCTCAAGGCGGCAATGCCTGCGGCAAGCAAAACAGGCTGGTCGGTATAAAGCGCGTGGGTTAGCGCAGAGGCTCGCGGCTCGCGGTTGCTGCCGTTGCGGTACACGTCCGCGCCCTTGCCCTTATTGTGGCTCGGCCACACATAAATCCCGTTTGCCTGTTCGGACACGCTGCGCTGCCCGCTGATGCCGAAAATCACGCTGGCAGGCACGGTAACGTCTGCCGCAGCCTGCGCCACCTCCCAAGCTGCCGATTTCCACTTAGGCTTAAATCTTAGGACAGGCTTGGCGTGGTCGCTCTCAATAAACCCGCCCGCCGCCTGCGCCAGCTCTTGCAATACCGCTATCGGCGTTTTGTCCGTCAATGCGTACACATCGGCAGGAATCAGCCAATCCGCCATCGTCCATCCGTCCAAACCCACCCCCGTCGGTCTCAATACCTCCGTGGCGATTTGTTGCGCGTAGATAGGGTTACGGTATGTGCCGCTGCCTTTTGGGGCGTAGTCTGCGCCCAAGCGGGCGGTAACGCTCCTGCCTGTTACCGTATAGCTTTTCTGCCCGAAGCGGCGGTTGTCGCTGTAATCCTCGGCGATAATTACGAAAGTGTCCGCGTTGATTTGCACCTTGATTTGCGCTTCCTCGCCCTTTGCGCGTGCGTCGGGGTTGATTTTGGCGAAATCCTCTGGCGATACGGTCAGGCTGCCTTGCCAGCAGTAGCCGCCTGTATCGGCGGTAAACGAGGCGGAAAACAACCCAATCGGCTGCCCGTCCGCCGTGGCTTTAACGGTGTTTTGCATAATGTATCCGTTTAAAACAGGGGTTTTTGCCGTATCAAAACAAGCGAACGGCAGCGGAATATGGCGCGGGTCGTGCGCAATTTTCCTGCGGTAAAACCGCAGAGCAAGGCGGTTTGACGGCGGGCGGATGCCGCAGACGTAGGTTTCGGGAACAGGCTCAGGCTCGACCGGAATCTCGTAGTATTCACAGGGGACGGGAACGGCTGGCAGGGATTTAGGGCTGAAACAACGCGCTAAATCCGCCGCCGCGAGGATGTCCGATTGCAAACAGCCAACCAACAAAGCGTCGTCTGAAAACGTGCTGTCCGCGTGGCTTTCCAATAGCTCGCCCGCCTGAGCCGCCTGCGCATCGCCGCCACAGCCCGTCAAAAACAGGCTGCCTGTCGTGTTCGCGCCGGAGCAGCCGTCCAGCCCGTCCATCGCGCTTTGAACACCTGCTGCACACGCAGAAACTGCAAACGACGGCTCAGACAGCGATTTCAGACGACCTTCAAGCGCGGTCATCCCCTCAAAGGTCGTCTGAAAACAATGGGCAACATCAACAGCCTCAACCGACACGCCTGACATTCCGACCGCCGTGCTACCGCCCGCGAAACCACCGGTCAAACAAGCCGACCCCGTGCCCACCGCGTGCAAAACAAACCCCCATTCCCCCGATACAGCGGCATAGCCTGCCGGCGGCGTGTAAGGCTCGGGCGGTTTGGGCTTTGGCGGCTCAATCGGTGCAACCGTCCCGCCTGACGCAATATGGCGCAGCGGGCGGGCAAACGGGATTGCCAGCCGATTTGACGGTTTACGTTCTGCAATCAACGCCCCGAAAGGCAACGGAATCCGCGCGGAATCAGCATAGGTTTTGGATTTATCGTCAGACATTTCAGACGACCTTATCCGCCGTCAGTATCGACGTAGGGCTTGATGAAATCATAGGAGACAGGCTCGTATTGCTTTTTATAATCCGTCGCCACCATCAGATACTCCTCGTCCTCCTTCAGGCGTTCGAAGTGGTAGCTGCCGTCGTCTTTACTCCAAGTATCGGCGACAATCTCCATCTTCGGGCGGGCAAAAAGATAAATTCGACGTGATGCGGGCTGCCCGTTGACGGTAACAATACCCTCGGCTTCGCCGGCTATATAACCGCGCCCGCCGTATTTATAATGCGGCGAATGTACAACGCCACTATCTAAGATCATATTTGCCATTACATATTCCAAGTTGTCAGGTTTACCAACATCCCCAAGTTATTGACAGTTTTGAAATACATCCATTCATCGTCAGTCGAATCAAGATTTTTATAGACTTGACCATAGGGGACAACCGTAGGAGACGGCATTGCCTCAAACGTAAATTTGAATCCAGGCAACTGACCGCGCAACATGCTTCTATTCTGATTATTTTTTTCAAAAATAAGGACATTTTCTGCCGAAAACCCGCCCGTCACGGGGTTTGGATAGTTCACTGCCTCATTATTATTTACACCCATTCGACCCAATAACTCGGCTTGACCCAAAATATTGCCGGAATAATCTTCCATTAAAAAACATTGCTGGTAGTTAGTCCCCGCATCCAATAAATAAGAATTAGATGTTGTCATCGATATTGCACAGTTGCCATCATCAGCAAGAGCAAAACTAGGAAAATCTCCAAAATAAAGGTTTCCGCACATAGATGAAAAATTGGCATTAATGACGAGCAGGCAAAAGGCGCGGTCATGCCCCACCACAACCCATTGGAGTGGCTCTTTGGAATTTCGCCGGCTAGACCCATACATGAATTTCAAGGGTTTACCGTATTTGGCAAAGACTGCCTCCTTTGCACCAGTTTTAACCGATGTTGGATCTTTTAACCCGACGACTTCGCAGCCGCCATATTGGGCAGTCCCATACACACCCAACGCCCATTTGGTTGATTTCTCATGCGTACTGCGAAAACAGGCGGCATTGCCATTTTCAAACGGCATTTCCCAACCCAGCGGCTCTTTTCGGTTTTCATTTTCGCCATAGCCCGTTACCAAACAGGCTTTTAAAATCGTTTTAACTGCTCCGTCAACAGGCATAACCTGCGGCGCACCCGCGTCATCCCAACGGTAAACCTTGACCGGCACTCTTTCCGTATTTGACATTTTAGACGACCTTTTTTGCCCAAATATAAAACACCATTAAAGCAAAAGCCCCGAAAATCGGGGCTTGGCATGGTTGCAGTCGGGTACTTTTATCAGCGGCAATATTCCCGCCAGATGGTGTCGGAAAACTCGTGCGAATAATCTTTGTCGAAATAAGTCTGCGCCGTTACTTTTCCATCTTTGGGATTATACGCATTGACCTGCACAAAACGCCGCCAGCTGGCTTTGTCCCAAAGCACCTCGCCGCACAAGATACTTGCATCGTCTTTATAGTAGGCTTCCATACTCCTTAACATGCTGTCGGAAAAGTATGTTTTGGCATTAGCAATCATTACCGACTTTCTGACGATTTTGGTTTCTTCTGCGGCAGCCTGATTTACATTGACGGTTACATTTTCCTGCGCGGAAGCAGGTGGTGCGTCTTTTCTTACCTGCGCCTCCGTTTTTTCAGGCTGCGGGGCTGTCTCCGGTTTAACCTGTTTCGATTCGCGGATTTGTTGCAGCTTTTCGCGTTGCAATGCGATCTTTTCGCGTTCCAGCTCGATTTCCTCTTTGCTTTTTCCGCATCCCGACAATACTGCTGCGGCAAGAGCGGTCATGGTTGCGAACAATACGGCTTGTTTCATTTTTTTATCCCTTTATGTCAAATAGGACTGTATTCTAAATTAAACGGCATTAAAAATAAACAAGCGGTAATAAAAGGTCGTCTGAAACCATGATTCCAAGTTTCAGACGACCTTTTGCTTATCCGCCTCCTACTCAGCGACCGTATTGCCACGCAAACAGGCGGTAAAGCCGTCGCGCCCATCCTGCCTGTCGGGCGAGGGTTGGACGCTGCGGAGAATCCACACAGGAAGCGGTGTGCCGTAGGTATTAAAACGGATGCAGTTTTGAGTCGACCAGCCGCCGCCGAACGCTGTCGATTTAATCGTAAAGTACGGTTTCCCCGTAGCAGGATTGGCGGGGGCGAGGTCGGTCAGGGTATCGCTCTTGGCGACCAAGCCGAGCTGCTCGCCGTAGAGCTCAAATTGGTTGGCAGTGGTGAATTTAATCAACCAACGCTCGGTAATCGCGCCGTTGCTGGCGAGTTTGATCGGGTAGTCCTTGACGTTGGCCTTTGCCAGAATCGGATCGCCGCGGCGCGAATCCGCCCAAACGTTGTCCCATGCCTGTTGAGAGAAAGGCTCGGTCGCGCGTACCAGCAAATCGCCGCCAATCAGAGCGGATGAAACATAAGTCCCTGCTTTGGGGTAGGCGCGCGAAATGGCAAATTGCAGTTTCAGACGACCCGAAATATCGACGCCCGTAATGCGGTTTTCTTCTTCCCACGCGCAAACGGCGGTCAGCGGCATGGTGTATTGCGACAAGTCCAACGGCTCGCCCAAAGTAATACTGCCCGCCTTGAGGTCTGCCGTGTATTTTTCGGCAAGGACGTGTTTGCCCTTGCTGTCGACCAAGCAGAGGCGGTCGAGGTTTTGTCGGTTGAGCGTGATTTTCTGGGCGGCGGTAAACGCGCTGCCCAAATCCTGCTTGAGCCGATTGGAAATTACGACCATATCGCCCTTACGGAACACGGGGACGCGTCCGTCGGCAGGCAGGCGCACGGCATCAATGCCGATAATCGAAGAATCCAAGGGCAGGTTGTCTTGGGTTACGGCGTTGTATCGCAGCTCTTCAGGATAAAAACCTGCGGTGCGGGTAATTTCGTAGAAACCTGTTTCGTAGTCTATTTTCCCCGTGATGCCGCCTTCGATATTGCCTTCGGCATTGCTGCGGCCGACGATGTCGCCGTTGTTGGCATAAACGGTAAAACTCTCGGGCTTGACCGGCGCGGCGGGGGTACGCCCTGCATAAGAGAAAATCTTAACCTGCGGCAGACGGACGACCCCGCCCGTAACCTTGAGGCTTTGGAATTTGATGGCAGGGTCGCTGATGGAAACCTCGCCCGATGCGGACAATGTGCCGATATTTTCGCCGCTGCCTTTGGATGCATCCCAGTTTTTATAAAGCGTTCCGCCGTATTCGACGATTTCGGTCGTGCCGTCTGAAAAAGACCATGAGTTGTAAACGCAGGTGCTGCCTTGGTCAAAGTCAATCAAGACATTAAATGTCAGCCCGCCTGCCAGACGCCCGCTTCGGGGCTTGGCATGGGACGAGTCGGCGGACAGATAGTCACTGCGCCAAGCTCTGACCGATAGATTTTGAGTGGTTTTCTTATCGCTTCGCTTTTGTGCCTCCCAAGACGCATTCAGCGTGGACGCTCCATAAATCGTCCAACTACTTGCCTCTGCCTGCACGATGGTTTTCGGAACAATCAGCTTATTCCCATCCCATCGGATGCCTTGTACGGCTTTATTCCCAGCCTGCCAATTGCCTTTATGCAGATACAAGGCAACGCTCCCGCTGCCTGCCCGCAATGTGTAACCTGAATCTGCCATCAATCTATCCTTATCTCAAACTAGGGGCAGCAACGTATCTGTTGGACAACGTATAGTCTGTCCGTTCGGAAAACTCGCCATCTAGTGACAATTTAAAAATCCTTTTTTCGGGCGTACCCTCAAAGCTCAACTCCCAATGCGCTCCCTTATCCTCCGCCGTCATGCCGTAGCCTGCACCGCCGACCACGCTTGCACTGATTCGGCGCGTCTCTTCGCAGGTGTACTCGACCGAGTTACTGTTGATGTAGCGGGCGGTCGAGATCACGCCGTTGAGGTAATCAACAGCACCTTGCATATCGCCCGTCAGGCTGCCGTTGCCGTCGTCGCGGGCGGTTTTGGTGCCGTTATCCTGCCAAGTCAATACCAACGTACCCGGCTTGATGGGATGACCTAAACCGTAAGTGCATTTACTTTCGGCAGGTTTCGGCGTCGCTGCCGTCCCCGTCTTACCGCCGTCGGATGACGCGAATCCCGAAATCCCGCCCCATTGGAACACAAGGCGGCTGCCGACATCGGGCAATACGGGCAGATTGAGCACGACCGAGCCGGTTGCAGATGACACTGTGCCTGCCGCTTTACCTGCCTCATCGCGCAACACGCCGTCGCCCGAATCGGCGAGCAGATACCAAACGCCCAACGCCATAAACGACACTTTCAGGCTGCCCGCAGCGGGGGCGGGTGTCAGCAGCGGCGCAAACGCCGTGCCTTGATTGGTCTCTTTGATTTCAACAGCAAAGGCAAACCGAGCCGCCGACGATTTGGCGGCAGGGATGGCGGAAATGGTATAAGTCCCGCTTGGGATACCGCTCAGACGGCCTTTTTCATAGTCGGCTTGAATAATATCGTCGCCGGAGACCAACTGCCCCTGCGCATTGTCTTTGTAGTTGCCGATTTTGATGCTGCCCGGCAAAAGCGAATGGGGCATTGTCAACGTGCCGTCCGATACATAACCGTGAAACACCTGTTTTTCAGGCGCAGCCGCCACCCACATATCGCCAGCGACGGGATATTGGTCGGCATACGGCGTTTCTACCGTCGAAGTAGGAACCAGCTTTTCGTAAATGCTGGCAACCGTCAGCGATGCTTCGCCTGCTTTGAGGTCGTCTGAAACGGGTTTAACACCGTAATAGTTCGCTGAATCGGCGACCTGCGTCTCCAAAATCTTGACCTTGTTGCCTGCATAGCCTTCGACCGGGTAATCCACCCCGTCAAAATCGCGCGTCAGCGGGTTGGTCGTTTCCATTTTGACGACACGGCGGCGGATTTCTTTGGTTTGTCCACCAGCCAAGGGGATTTCGAACGTCCGCATTTCGTGCGTCAGGTTGGCGATGCGGAAATATTCAGTAATGCGCTCAGTCTTGCTGTTGGTCTTGTCTTCATGCTGTAAGCAATACCGCTCGCCCACTTTAGGCAGCGGGGCCTCCTCGCGCTGATATGCCTGTACAAGGCGCACGCCCGCCAAATGCCGCCCCATCAGCGTCATACGGCTCTCCACTGTCGGTACGGAATACGCTTCAATTCGCGGCATAATGTCTGCGCGGCTCTCGCCGTAGTTGCGCGCCTTAAACGCCAAGAAAGACACGTTTTCAGAGGTCGGCGGCTCGGTAATGACAAAATGCCCGCCATAGAGCGGCTCGGAGTCGTTACGCAGGACGGCAGGGTAGAGCAGACGGGCGTCCAAACTGCCCATCGTGCGGTCAACGTCGGAAACAGGCGGGAAAATCTCGTTATCCTCGCCCGTCAGCGGCTGCCCGACCATCAGACCGCCGCCGTCAGGCGTATCAGTCATGCGCTGGCTGGGGTAAATCTGCAAATCCTGTTGCGTCAGGCGCGTTGTTTTTTCCATTTTTGAAACCTTTTTAAATCCTGTTTAAACCTGCTTTCAGACGACCTTAAAACGTCATCAGGCAGAGCTTGGCGGTGTATCGCTCACTCTCCGCCTCGGGCGTCGAGTACCGCACCGGCTCGACGTTACCCAAAGCCGCATCGTGCGTGCGCCAAACAACATTAAATTCGCGTCCGTCGTAATGCGCCAGCGTCATTTCCAATTCGGGGACGTCCGTCCAGTCTCGCAAAGTGCGCAAAGACCCCAAGTCCAGCCATACCCAATCGCCCGACAGCGTAATCGGGCGACCGTTTGCCTTGATTCCTTGTTGAATGACCAAACCGCCCGACAAGGTACGCTGCGGCGCGGCCTGCGCCACCTTATTCCACGAAAATTCATCTTCCCAACGCATATCCTGCGGCAGGTGGACGCTTGCGCCGGTGTCTTTGCGCTTTAAAATCCAATCGGCCATTTCAGACGACCTTTGCCTAAATATAAAACCCCATTAAAGCAAAAGCCCCGAAAATCGGGGGCTTGGCATGGTTGCAGTCGGGTTTGTATTTGCCGCTTGATTTAACTCGTCCGCTTGAACGAGTTTTCCAGTTGCGTCATCAGGCTGCCGACTGCCCTGTTGGCGACTGCTTCGTCGCGTTGCGCCAAAAGGCGGTTAAGCTCGTCAGTATTGACGTTAACCTGCGGATTGCCAATTTGCTGCAACTGGCGCGCCACGCTGTTGCTGCCGCTTGCCGTGTTTTGGTTGCGGGCGCGGTCTTGGGCGGCAGATTCGGCGCGTTTGTTGCGTTGGCGGTCGTAGATTTGCTGCTGCAACTCGATTTGACGCTGGTATTCGCGGGCAATGTCGCCCTGTCCCAGTTGCTTGGCGTTTGCCAGCTTCTGATTCAATTCGCGCAGCTTTTTCTCCTGCTGCAAAGCGTAGCCCGCCTCGGCGTTGCCGTTGAGTTCGGCAAGCTCTGCCTCAAGGGCGCGCGTCGCGTCGCTTGCCTCTTGGCGCAGCGCATTCAGACGACGTTGCGCGTCAGCAATCGCATTGCGAAACTTGGTCAGCTCGGTATTGCCCAGCTTGTCGGCAGCCGCCGCAGCCGCACTGGCTGCATCGTTCAACACACCCTGTGTCAACGCGCCCTGCGCCGTTGCGTCGCTCAACCGCTGCATGGCGGAGTTGGCAAGGTAAATCTGCTGGGTGTAGTCCTTCATGCGCCCGATTTGCAGCGTTGCTTCCATACCGATTTTGACGCCCCTGAATTTTTGGTTCATCAATTCAAGCTGTTCGTTGTTGAACTTGACGTAGCCGCCCGTCTGACTAAGCCGGTAGCCGTAGTCGGTTACGGCTTTGGCGGCTTTTTCGGTCGCTGCCGCCGCCTTTTCCGCACTCGCCGCTGCATCGTCGTTTGCCTTGACCACCTTGCTGACGGATTGGGCATGGCTTTCCGCCGCCTGCGCGCCTTTGTTGTGGGCGTTTTTGGCAGCCTCGCCCGCCTGCGCGGCGGTATCGTTCAGCCCTTGATAGGCGGCTTTGGCTTTTTCTGCGCCGCCTGAAGCCGCGTCGCCCAAACGGGCAAGCTGCTCCTGCGTCAACAGTGCCGCGTCGCCGCTGGCTTTGAGCTGGTGCTGGAACTCGGCGAACTCCTCCTTGCTTTTGAGTTTGCCCATCATCTGCTCAAACGCCGCCTGCATCAGCTTGGCATCTTTCTGACCCGCTGCTGCTGCCTGTTCGGAAGCGTCCTTAAAGTCGGCAAACGCCTGACGTGCGTCGCTGCTGATGCCGGTCATCACGGCTTTGCTGTCCACGCCGATTTTGGCAAATGCGTCGGCAACCTTATCGGACGCAACAGGCGCGGCATCGCCGATTTTTTTGATTTCCTCGGCGGTCATGCCTGCCTGTTTGCCCGCGTCTTCCAAGGCGGCTTTTAGTTTGTCGACCGCTTCCGGGCTGTCCATCTGCTTTAATGCCGCCTGAAATACACGCGACATTTGGTCGGTATCGTTGCCGAACTTTGCGGCGGCGGTGGAAAAGTTGGCAATCCCTTCCGACGCTTTCTTACTCAGACCGGTGGTGACTTCTTCAGCCGTCAGCCCCAAAGATTCAAGGGCTTTTTGCGCCTCGGCAAGTTCGCCCGTATCCGCACTGATTTTGACATTTTTCTTGTCAAGTTCCGCCTTCAATTCGGCGGTTTTGGTGCGCACGTTTTCCAGCTTGATTGCCAGCTCGCTGTAAAAATCGCCAGTTTCGCGCCCGTCGGCACGCAAGGCAGCCATGCTGCGCTCCAACGCCGCCTGCTCGGCAGCGGAAGCACGATATTCGGCTTGCAGGGCTTTAACGGCGGCAGCCTCTTCTTCGGCTGCCTTTTTCTTGGCGGCGGCGGCTTTTTCGGCGGCTTCTTGCGCCTTTTTATCCGCTTCCTCCAGTTCGCGTTTGATTTGCGCTTCGGTTTTGAAATGCTCGCGGTACTTATCCAACCCACCAGTGGTAAACAGGCTGTCTATGATGGCAGGGATACGGGCGAGGTTGTCGCCGAAAATTTTTGCCAAATCAGTGTTTTCGCGCAGCCAACTGCCCACACCACGGCCAACTTCAAAAGCCGCAAACAGAAGCCCGGCATTGGATGCTGCCGTCTTGAGGTTTTGAGCCAACACTCCCGCAGCAGCCGCTCCATTGCCAAAACCGTTTCCGGCAGCGGCAGATTTGAGCGCAACGCCCAGCTCTCGCGCAGCGGCAGTGGTCGACAGGATGGATGCCTTGGTTGCCTCAATGCCGACGCGCTGGGTCGCAAACGATGCCGATACCGCGCCGCCCGTCAGGCGCACGGCAGTTTCATAAGCTTTAACGGCAACGGCTCCTGCCGCAAACAGTGCGGCAAGCTGCGTCAAAACGGGAAACTCTTCCGTAATCGCGCCGATTGCACTGGCAACGCCGCCCACCGTACTCGCCAACAAAGACACCAAAGGCAGCAGCTTTTCTCCAACCTCGATGGCAACGTTGATGATTTCCTGCTTGGCTTTGTTGATTTGCGCCTCGCTGGTGGACATAGCATTGGCGACTTCTTTCTGCATCGCGCCGACGACTTGTCCCTTGTCGGCGACCAAGCCCAAAGCCTTTTCGTATTCGCCGAGCGAGCCGACCAAGAGGGCGATGTCGTCGCTGTATTCCGTGCCGAAGAGTTGCGAAAGCGTCAGGGCGCGGCTTTGTTTGTCCAAGCCTTCAAGTTGGTGCAGGAACTTGGTCAACGCCTGCTGCGGATTGGCAGCGATGTTTGCCGCCATCTCGTCGGCGGACGTACCGATGGACGCGAGCGCGTCTTGGAAACCCTTGCCCTGGCTTTGCGCGGTTTGCAATTTTTGCAGCAGCGCATTGATGGCGGTAGCCGCCACTTCGGGCGGTTTGCCCAATGCGATAAAGGCGTCGGCAAGCGCGGCGGCTTCGTCGGCGGCAAGTCCGAACTGTTTCGCCGTACCGCCGATGCGCGCCATCGCCGCAACAATGTCTTTTTCACGCGCGGCGGTGTTGTTGCCCAAGACATTGATGGCATCGCCGAGTTTTTCCACTTCGCCGATCGGAAGCTGGAACACGTTGGCAATCGTCGCTGCGGCATTACCCGCTTCTTCCGCGCTCATCCCAAAGGCAACCGACATCTTGGACGCAATGGCGGTAAATTCCGACAACTTCTCAATCGGGATACCGAGCTGCCCGCCTGATGCGGCAAGTTCCGCCATTTCGGCGGCGGAAATACCCAGCTCCGCGCCCATCTTTTTCAGCTCGTCTGAAAGCTTGGCGTATTGTTCGTCCGTGCCATCGGCTACTTTTCGCACGCCCGCCATTGCGGTTTCAAACTTCATCGCCTCGCGGGTGGCAAACGCCAAACCGCCCGCACCGCCGACCAAGCCCTGAATCTCCGAAGCAACCTCGGCAATAGACGGCTTCACGCCTTTCAGGCTGGCTTCGAGTTCGCGCACCTTGCCTTCTTGCAACTGCGCCGCCCGTGCCAATTCTTCATGCGAGAGCGTGCCACTGTCTTTGAGCAGCTCGTAAGCGTCTTTGGTCTTTTGGATTTCCTGACGCGCCTTGTCGTCGGTATCGATGCCGAGCTGGATTTTGGCATCGGCAATAGCCTTTAGGGTTTGCGCTTCGGCGGTCAGGCGGTCGAGCTGCGCCGTTGCAGCGGCGGAT
Source organism: uncultured Neisseria sp. (assembly GCA_927911515.1). Classification (GTDB taxonomy): domain Bacteria; phylum Pseudomonadota; class Gammaproteobacteria; order Burkholderiales; family Neisseriaceae; genus Neisseria. The sequence goes on along the minus strand of CAKMQH010000210.1, from coordinate 5,775 downwards.
TCGGACGACAGGCGCGCTTCTTCGGCGGCAAGGTTTTTGACGGATACGCCCGACACCGCCATCGCGTCGCGGGCGGCATACAGTTTGCCCGTCAGCTCGGTTTCGCTTTTTGCCAGCCGCTCGGATTCGGCACGCAACTTCGCCAAATCGGCTTGCTGTTGCTGCGTACCGCCGCCGCGCATGGATTTCTCAAGCGTCGCGGTCAGTTCGTCCAGCGCACGCATTTCTTTGGCGGTATTGTCCAATTCCGCCGACAAAGCCTTATATTCCGCAATCGCCGCCTGTTGCGCCTGGGCTTTCGCCAGTGTCGCGCCCAGCTCTTTCGCCTCTGCCGTCAGTTTGCCCGTATCGATGCCCGCCGCCTCGATGGACTGCGCCAGCGCGTCGATGTGTTCGGCACCGGACACGCCCGCTTTAATCTCTAAACCTGCTTGAATATTCGCCATTATTTTGATACCTTTGCTATTTAAAATAAATAATCTTACTTACAGTCAGCATATGAAACATTTGCAACCCTACTACAAACAGGCAATCCGTCAGATTCTTTCAGAAAACAGATTGTCCGCACTGTTTGATGTCGACCAAATTTATGACGCACTATGCACCTTTCCCACTCCCCAAACTGCAGCAGACCATATCTGCACGCTTCGGAATAACGAAAATTTCACATGGAAGAAATTGGAAAAATGCCAAGAAATCGCCCGCAAGGAAGGGTGGAGAAAATTTGAAACACCAAATCCTAGAAACAAGTACCGAATCCTTTTACAGGCTGCTTCTTTGCGGGCATCAAACCTTAGAATTGCAGCAGAAGCCAAAGTCAAATTGACGCGAAACCTTAGCTGGGAAACATATGTTTCGCAGTTAGACTTGATTGATGAAAAAATGCTTGTTCTATTTTCCGAACATTACAAACTCCCAAAGCTACCTCCATTTTTCCCGTGCGACTTATCCACACTTTCTACACGAATGGTTCGAAAATCATGAAAACCCTCGCTCTAACCATACTTTTCGCCGTCGGCGCATTCTCGGCATTTATCGCCCTGTATCTCGGTTTCGATATGTTGGCGCACATCCGCGATATGAAACTGCCGGAATTTTTTGCCTTTATGGCCGTCAGCGGATACCTGATTAAATCAGCCCTGTATCGGTTCTAATCTGTTTTAAAACCCGTTTAAAAAAAAGGTCGTCTGAAACTTACCGCCGCTGCGCCTACACGCAGAAGCCCGTTTCAGAGACCTTTTTGCCGTTTATCGGACAGCCCGACCGGCGAACCCGCCAATCCGCATAAGCCGCCCGAATCTTTAGTTGTTGTACGACGTGAAGGAATAGGTCGAGGTCTCGCCCGAAGCCAATACCGCCGTGCCTTTGAATTCGGCTTCGTTGAAGTCGTCGCCGAACCAGTCGATACTGCCGTCCGCAGCCAATACGGCATGGGGAATATGCAGGATGCCGGTCTCGCCGGTAACGCGGTTGCGGCCGTCAACATAGATTTCCAAATCCAAGCGGGACAAGGTCGCGGCAGAAACTTTATAGCCGCCGGAATCGCGGGTTTTGTATTCGACGGTAATTTCTTCGCCGTCGTTGACGGTGTCGGCAGTAGGCAGGATGGTAATCATGCCCAAGGTGGCATTGATGTCCAAATGCTTGGCGTCGACATTGGCTTTGGACTTGTTTTTGACTTTGACGGTAGCCGGGTCGATGTTGCCGTTTGCCAGCTTGTACGCCATGCCTTTTTTGCCGATGGTTACGGTCTCGTCGGTAACGGTCTGCGCCGTTGCCGCGATGACGGCGGCTTCGCCCATCAGGGCAAGTGCGAGGTTGTCTTTGTCAAAGGTGTCGAGCTTCAGACCGATTTCGGTAGGCTTGACGGTTTTCAGGCTGTCCAGTGCGCTGCCATAAGTGCCTTTTTGCTTGGACACGCGCTCTTTGGTTTCCACGCTGGTCTGCGTGGTCAGGGCGGTGGTGTTGCCGATGTCGATAAAGCCCGAGCCTTTTTGATTGAGGTTGCGTACCTTGACGTCGCCCTCAAAAATTAAGCCGTGGTCGTTTTGTTTTGCCATGTGGCAGCTCCTTTAGTTTGCCGCCTGCACGGTGTCGCAGGCGAATGAAATGGGGTAAAAAGCAAAGCCGTCGTTGTATTCGATGGATGGCGAGGCGATGCGTCGGAAGGGGGTGACGGCATATTCGTCGCCCGCATCCCAGCCTGAAAACGCACGCTGGATTGCCGTCAGGGTCTCGCCGACCTCGTACAGCGTGGATTTGCCGTTGGCGGTATAGCTTCGTGCGAGGACGAAGGTAAAGTGCAGCGTCGATTTGAGGAATTTGCCGTTTTTCGCTTCGTCGGCAAAGGTCGAGCCGCCGAAAACAACATAGACCGCGCCGTCCAGCGGGGCGGCTTTGCGTTTCGCCGCGCCTTGGGCGAGCAGCTCGGCAAGTTCGCCGATTTCCTTGACCGCCTTGATGCCTTTGACGGTTTTCAGACGACCTAGGATTTCGGGATAGACCGCCAATAAGTTTTCATGCTGTTTCAAAGCCATATCAGACAATCAATCCTTCCAGCCAATCGGACATTAAATCGTCAATGTCCTGATAATCTTGCGAAGACAAGCCCAAAAACGGACGCGCCGGCATGGTTTTCGTGCCTTCCTGCGCATAAACCGAGTAGCCCATGATTGAGCCGGTAATCACGCTTTTTGCCGATGCCTCGTGCGTAATGCTTGCCAAGAGGTTGCCGTGATCCACCAAAATCCCGCCGCGTCCGTTTTTGGCTTGTGCCGTAGCGGGGCTGACATCCTGCCAGCGTTTGCCGTCAGGCGCGGTTTTGGTTTCGGCGATACGGCGGCGGGTCGAAGATTCGAGGACGCCGCCGATAGCGCGCAAAGGCTCTTCAAGGCTACCTGTCAACTTGCCCGACAGGCGGGACAGGCTTTGGGCGATACGCGATAAGTAGTGTGATACCGTAATCCGCATCGCTTATTCCTTCAGCCATTCCCGAAGATCGGGCATTTCGTTGACATAAACGGCACACGTTGACGGTATGCGGTCGTCCGATACGCGGGTCTCGTCCAACATATTCGGATTTTTGACGACCATCTTCAGCCAAGCGACCGCTGACTGATAACGCTCCTCGACAATTCCCGTTACCGCGTCGTCGTAGAGGTAGTAGCGGGCGATGTCGCAGACTTTGATTTTCAAAACCTGCGGCGCGGTGTCGTTGGTAAAAAACAGTTTCGCCGCCCGAAGGTAGCTTGCCGCTTCTTCTTCCGCGTCCGCAATCGCCGCCGCCATCACCGCTTCGTCTATGGTTTCGTAGTTTTCATGGTTCGACCGCTCCGCCATTTCCTGTTCACCGAAGCGGGTCATCATGTCTTGGATGGTAATCATGCCGTCCTCCGTTTTCAGACGACCTTTAAAACTGCCTTAAAGGTCGTCTGAAATCCGTTTAAGACATGGTCAGCGTTGCCAACAACTCGGGGCGCAGCGCAATCGGCAGCGGGTTTGACTGCATGTGCAGGCTCCAACCCTTGTCGTGCTGCAACTTCTCGCGGCTGGCGTAATACGGCAGGGCGCGGGTGTTGACGGTGGCGTTCATGTCCGCTGGGGCGAAATACTCTTTGTAGAGGTTGCGGCCGACCGGCAACAGAATCGCCTTGTCCGCACCGATGTCGGCGTCGCTGCCGAAATGGTTGGCATACTCGATAAAGCGGATGCCCTTGTGGACAAACTCGGTCGGATTGAGCGTATCGCCTTCGCGGTAGGCGCGCGCCTCGTCGAAGCGTTTGTACACTTCGAAGATGGACTTATGCTCTTTGAGCGCGCTCAAGAAATCCATGCCGCAATACACGACCCAGCCGCGCACCTGCGCACCGGCGAATTTTTGGCGTTGCTCGGACAAGAGTTTGTCCAATACCGAGCCGACTTCGGTCGCTTCCTTGGAAAATTCGATGTTTAACGTTTTGCGTTGCACGCCGAACTCTGTGTTGACATCCAAAAGCACGCTGCCGTCCGCATCCAAAATCTTGCCTTGCAACGCGCCGAGCATCAGATGCTCGCGGGTGTATTCAAGGTCGGATTTGCCGCCGGCGAGTTTTTCGTTAACCTTGTCCATGACGGTTGCGGCTTGGGTCGTACCGAAAGCACGCAGGTTTTGCACGTCGTCGGCGCGAACGACATCATGAATCGGCAGGTGCGGCACTTTGACGGTGCGCACGGTGCGTTTCGGACTTTCGACCGCCTGACCGGATGTGCCGCGCTCTTTGCTGGCAACCAAGTGGACTTTGCCGTCTTGGAACTCAATGTCGGCATAAGTGGTGGTCAGATATTCGGGTTCGAAAACACCCAGTTCGCGGATTTGGCTTGCGCCCGGGTCGATTTTGTTGATGGCGGTGGTCAAAGCCTGCACGCCAAACTTGCTGTTATCGGATAAAGGCATGATGTGTCCTTGTTAAATCAGGTTTAAAGGTCGTCTGAAAATCAGGCGATGGGCGTGCCTTGGTAAACGATGCCGTATGCGTCGCCTTCTTTTTTCAGCGCGTCCAAGGTTTTGCCGGTAGTGGCTGTTTTGACGTCCGCATCGGCAACTTTTGACAGGTCGATAATGCAGTTGAGCGGCTGTACGACGACTTTGCCGTCGGCTTCATCGGTCAACGCCACCAGTTTTTTGCCGCGCAGCGGGTACTCGACAAACTTGCCTGCTTTCGTGCCGGTATCGGCAGCAACGGCAACACGGGTTTGCGGGGTTGCTTCGTATTTCAGGAAATCCGAAATAACAGGACCTAAGATTTCGGTTTTGACTTTAGACATAAGAGCCTCCCAATGAGCCTTTGCAGCTGGCAATCGATAATTTGCCTTCCGCGCCGATTTGTTCGGATTCGTCCTTGCCTGCGCCTTCGCTCAACAGCGCAGGCGGTACGACAGATGGAGCAGCTTTCGGCGTCAAATCGGTAATCATGGCTTCTGCCGCTTCGATGTCGGCAGACAAAAGCACGGTCATCGTCGCGTCGGACAAGCCTTCAAACTTGCCGTCTTCGCCTTCTTTAAAGCCTGCGGCGGACAATTTCGCCTTGACTTGGTTTTTCTTGGCGGCCACCTCAGCTTCTTTCAGCTTTTTCTCGACTTCGGCTTTTTCAGCCTTGAGCGTATCGACTTCCGCTTTCAGGTCGTCAAACGCTTTCTTTTCTTCGGGTGTCATGGATAACTCCAAAGGTTGTTTAAAAATATCCGGCAAGGGGCTGCCGTCCGACAACACCACTGCCTCCGTCTCACTGTCCACGCCGACGGCGGTAAACGACACCTCGCGGATGGTGCAGCGGCGCAAAATCACCGCAGGCCCCGTTACTTCGTTACCGTTGACGGACAACACTGCGCCCGCCGCCAGCTCCTCGTAGGATGCCGCCTGCGCATAAACCGACATTTCCCACGGAAAGCCTTGGTCGGCTGCTTCGGCGATCTGCGTGCCAAACTCGTTTGACAACAGACTGCCCTCGGCAATCAGACCGTCCGCCGTTACCGACAGGCTGCACACGCCCGCCATTTTCAGCGGCGAATGTTCCAACAGGACGGGGACGGACGCTTTGTGCGACAGCTCCGCCAAATCAACAACGGTCTGATAACCGCCATAGCCGAACGGCTTGCCCGAATTGGCGACGCCCTTAAAGGTACGCACATCATCCGCACGGGTCGCCAAGGCAACCGGCAGCGCGGCGGACAACTTGATATGAGGGGTGATGTTTTCGTATTCATAGCCGCCATTGTGCAACGCATGACGGGCAAACA
>CAKMQH010000209.1 GCA_927911515.1 uncultured Neisseria sp. | reverse complement strand
AGGCGAAAAGTTTCGGTGTTGTTGATGGTGGTGGGTTTGCCGAACAAACCGAACGAAGCCGGGAACGGGGGCTTGAAGCGCGGCTGGCCTTTTTTGCCTTCGAGTGATTCAAGCAGCGCGGTTCTTCACCGCAGATGTATGCGCCGTACCCGTGGTGGGCGAAGAGTTCGAAATCGAGCCGCTGCCCAGGATGTTTTTGCCAAGGAAGCCTGCTTCCCGGGCTTCAGCCAGAGCGGCTTCAAAGCGTTGATAGCCTTCAAAGATTTCGCCGTGAATATAGTTGTAACCGGCACACGCGCCCATGGCATAGCCGCCGATAATCATGCCTTCAATTAAAGCATGCGGATTGAAACGGATGATATCGCGGTCTTTAAAGGTGCCGGGTTCGCCTTCGTCGGTGTTGCAGACGATGTATTTTTCACCGGGGAAGGAACGGGGCATGAAGCTCCATTTCAGGCCGGACGGGAAGCCGGCACCGCCGCGCCCGCGCAGGCCGGAAGTTTTGACTTCGGCAATCACGTCGTCTTGCGGCGTTTTTTCGGCCAGAATTTTACGGCAGGGCGGTGTAGCCGCCGCGTTTGACGTATTCGTCCAGCGTCCAGCAATCGGGATTGGCGGTATCCACTTGGTCAAAAATCACGCCTTCGCCGCTGCATATTTTTGACCGGCATATTGCGTGCTAAAAATATTTCGTTTTCGCTGAAAATCAGGCTGTTATTCGATATGACTGCGTTGCAGCGTTACGCACGCGGCAAGCGTGCTGATTTGGCTGTTGCTCAATGGCTGCGGCAGCGCAATGTCCCGCGCAGGCTGGTTGCAGAGTTTTGGCAGCCGCTGGTGTGGGGCGCACTCAATACGCCCTTGGAACACGCAAGTTTGCGGGTGTTATGCAATGTTTTGTCCGACGGCGTATGGGCGGATAAATCCGGCAGCGACTACCTTTTGCCCAAGCGCGATTTAGGTGCAATCATTGCCGAGCCTGCGCTGGCAAAACTCAAGCAATACGGTGCGGACATCCGTCTTGAAACCCGCGTGGGTCGTCTGAAAAACCTTCCTGACGGACGCGTTGTTGTGAATGATGAGGCTTTTGATGCCGTTATTATTGCGACTGCGCCATATCATGCCGTCCATCTTTTCCTGAAGATACTCCGGACTATATTCAGACGATCTATCAAAATCTCCAATACCACTCGATTACTACCGTCTATCTGCGCTATGCTGTTCCAGTCCATCTGCCTGCGCCGCTGACCGGATTTGCCGACGGTACGGCGCAATGGCTGGTGTATCGCGGCGCACTCGGTTTGCCGACAAACGAAGTCGCCTCCGTCATCAGCGTTTCCGATCACGTCGGAGCGTTCAAAAGCCAAGAATGGTCGGAGAAAGTCCATGCAGACGTGAAACGCATCTGCCCTTATTTGGACGAACCCGAAGCCGTCCGTGTTATCACCGAAAAACGGGCGACCACAGCCTGCACGCCTAATTCCGTCACTCCCGATTTTGCTTGGCTGCACCAGCGGAATATCTATCCCGCAGGCGACTACTTGCATCCACGCTATCCGGCTACGTTGGAAGCGGCGGTACAGTCGGGTTTGACAGCGGCGGAAAGGTGTTTGGAAAAAAGAAATTTGAAAATAAAAAGATAGAGCTGCTAAGTTTGTACCTTGATTGTTCAAGTAAGCCTTAGTGTGAATATGATGCCAAAAGGTCGTCTGAAAACGTTTGACGGGTTAGATCTGCGTTTTCAGACGACCTTTGTTGATAGCAGGCATGGTGTTCGAATATTTGAATTCTGCAGCGGATGACATGATGTCTTAATCGGCGCATAATCGCCAGATTAACTTAATATCAATGCAGGCGTTGTCGTATTCGATTCAATGCCGTTCATTCACTATACATCAGACTTAAACTGCAAAGGAAACCGAATGCAAAACTACCTGACCCCCAATTTTTCATTCGCCCCCATGATTCCCGAACGCGCCCTTGGCAGCCGTGTCTGGGATATTGAAGGTCGTGAATATATCGACTTGTCGGGCGGAATCGCGGTCAACGCGTTGGGACACTGCCATCCCGATTTGGTTGCCGCACTGGTAGAGCAGTCGCAAAAATTGTGGCACATTTCTAATATCTATACGACTAAGCCCGCGCAGGAATTGGCACAAAAGCTGGTAGAGCATACCTTTGCCGACAAAGTATTCTTTTGCAATTCCGGCGCGGAAGCCAACGAAGCCGCGCTGAAACTGGCGCGCAAATACGGTCGCGATCATTTTGGCGGACACAAAACCGAAATCATCTCCTGCCTGAACAGCTTCCACGGTCGCACATTGTTTACCGTATCGGTCGGCGGCCAGCCCAAATACAGCAAAGACTACGCGCCGCTACCGCAAGGCATTACCCACGTTCCGTTTAACGATGTTGCTGCATTGGAAGCCGCCATCAGCGAAAACACCTGCGCCGTAATCATCGAGCCGATTCAGGGCGAAAGCGGCATCCTGCCCGCTACTCAAGAATATCTGCAAGCCGCACGCCGTTTGTGCGACGAACACGGCGCATTACTGATTTTGGACGAAGTGCAAACCGGTATGGGGCATACGGGCAAACTGTTTGCCTACGAGCATTACGGCATTACGCCCGATATTCTCAGTTCCGCCAAAGCCTTGGGCGGCGGCTTCCCCATCGGCGCGATTCTGACCACTGACAAAATCGCCCCGACCTTCGGGCCTGGGACGCACGGTTCGACTTTCGGCGGTAATCCGATGGCGTGCGCCGTCGGCAGCCGTGCGTTCGACATCATCAACGATCCCGAAACCTTGGCTCATGTTGAAAAACAAGGACAAAAACTTCAGACGACCCTGCGGGAATTGGGCGAAAAAACCGGCGTGTTTAAGGAAGTTCGCGGCATAGGGCTGCTCATCGGTTGTGTGCTGGCGGACAAATACAAAGGCCGCGCTTCAGAAATTACTGCCGCCGCTCTGAAACACGGCCTGATGGTATTGGTTGCCGGAGCCGACGTCGTGCGCTTCGCCCCCAGCCTACTGTTAATGATGAAGATATGGCGGAAGGTCTGAAACGCTTAGAAGCTGCATTGACAGAATGGCTCGTCTGAAACTAATTGATTTTATTTAACTGTTAATAAATTTGATGAGGTATTTCTATTCGGTTGGTAATGGATAATGTGCTTATTTGTTGGTTTTGGAAAATAATTTAATGATAAATTTTCGTTTTTATTTAAATTCGAGCAAAAATCAATCAAATCCATATATCAATTGTTCAGAATAAAACCGATGTTATAAATTGCAATTTGCCAGTTATTCCAATTACTGATACGATTTGCAGCTGAATAAATTCAAATAAATGACTCATTGCGCCCGTTGTTTTCAATTATGTTCTTAATTAATTGATAATATTAGGGTAATTGTGGTTTTACGTTTGATTTAATTTTAGGAATTTTCGTTTTTGTATATCAATTTTCGCAAACGAAAACATTAGGGGTATAACCCTCTGTCATTGAATAACACTCAACATAAGGATAGATACTATGTCCACCCAATTACACGATGTTGACCCGATTGAAACCCAAGAGTGGTTGGATGCGTTAAGCTCAGTTCTCGAATACGAAGGCAGCGAACGCGCGCAATACTTGTTGGAGCATCTGGTTAAATACAGCCGCGACAAAGGCGTTCGTATGCCTCACGGCACAACCACTCCATATTTGAATACCGTTTCGGTTGAAGACGAAAAAGGTATTCCGGGCGACCAAAACATCGAACACCGCATCCGCGCATTCGTGCGCTGGAACGCCGCCGCCATCGTATTGCGCGCCGGTAAAAAAGATTTGGAGCTGGGTGGTCATATCGCATCTTTCCAATCTGCCGCAACCATGTACGAAGTGGGTTTCAACCATTTTTGGAAAGCTAAAGGCGAAGGCGAAGAAGGTGATTTGGTATTCTTCCAAGGCCACGTTTCTCCAGGTATCTATGCCCGCGCTTTCGTTGAAGGCCGTCTGACTGAAGACCAACTGAACAATTTCCGTCAGGAAGTGGACGGACATGGTCTGCCTTCTTACCCGCACCCGCACTTGCTGCCTGATTTCTGGCAATTCCCGACCGTATCTATGGGCTTGGGTCCGATTATGGCGATTTACCAAGCCCGTTTCCTGAAATACTTGGAATCCCGCGGTCTGGCAAAAACCAAAGGCCGTAAAGTATGGTGTTTCTGCGGCGACGGCGAAATGGACGAACCTGAATCACAAGGCGCCATCGCCCTTGCTGCACGCGAAGGTTTGGACAACCTGATTTTTGTCATCAACTGTAACCTGCAACGTTTGGACGGTCCTGTCCGCGGTAACGGCAAAATCATCCAAGAATTGGAAGGTAATTTCGCCGGTGCCGGCTGGAATGTTGTTAAAGTCATCTGGGGTCGTCGTTGGGACCGCCTCTTGGCAAAAGACAAGGACGGCATCCTGCGCAAACGCATGGAAGAATGTCTGGACGGTGACTACCAAACTTACAAATCCAGAGACGGTGCCTACGTTCGCGATCACTTCTTCAATACACCAGAACTGAAAGCAATGGTTGCCGATATGACCGATGAGCAAATCTGGGCATTGAACCGCGGCGGCCACGACCCTCAAAAAGTGTACAACGCTTATGATCTCGCTGCTAACCATGCGGACGGCAAACCTACCGTAATTTTGGCGAAAACCATTAAAGGTTATGGTATGGGACCATCGGGTGAAGGTCAAAACGTTGCCCACCAAGCCAAAAAAATGGACAAGGCGTCTCTGAAACAATTCCGCGACCGCTTTGACATTCCTGTTACCGACGAGCAAATCGACAGCGGCGATCTGCCTTACCTGACTTTCGCTCCTGACAGCGAAGAGTACAAATACCTGCACGCACGCCGCGAAGCCTTGGGCGGCTACCTGCCTCAACGTCATCCGACAAAAGAGGTATTGGAAGTGCCTGAGTTGTCCGCATTTGATGCGCAACTGAAATCCAGTGGTGATCGTGAATTCTCGACCACTATGGCATTTGTCCGCATTCTGTCTACTCTGTTGAAAGACAAAAAAATCGGCAAACGCGTCGTACCTATCGTTCCCGACGAAAGCCGTACCTTCGGTATGGAAGGCATGTTCCGTCAATACGGTATTTGGAACCCGAAAGGTCAACAATACACCCCGCAAGACAAAGACCAACTGATGTTCTACAAAGAATCCGTTGACGGTCAAATCTTGCAAGAAGGTATTAACGAACCGGGTGCGATGGCAGACTGGATTGCTGCGGCGACCAGCTATGCCAATAGCGACTTCGCGATGATTCCTTTCTACATTTACTACTCTATGTTCGGTTTCCAACGTATCGGCGACTTGGCATGGGCTGCCGGTGATATGCACGCACGCGGCTTCCTGTTGGGTGGTACTGCCGGTCGTACGACCTTGAACGGTGAAGGTCTGCAACACGAAGATGGTCACAGCCACATTCAAGCCGATTTGATCCCGAACTGCGTTTCTTACGATCCGACATTCCAATACGAAGTAGCCGTTATCGTACAAGACGGTCTGCGCCGTATGTATGCCAATAACGAAGACGTGTTCTACTACATCACCCTGATGAACGAGAACTACGCTCATCCGGATATGCCTGAAGGTGCAGAACAAGACATCCTGAAAGGTATGTACTTGCTGAAAGCCGGCGGTAAAGGCGACAAGAAAGTTCAATTGATGGGTTCCGGTACCATCCTGCAAGAAGTGATTGCCGGTGCCGAATTGCTGAAAGCTGACTTCGGCGTAGAAGCAGACATTTGGTCTTGCCCATCCTTCAACCTGCTGCACCGCGATGCCATCGAAGTAGAACGTTTCAACCGCCTGCATCCGCTGGAAGCTGAAAAAGTGCCTTTCGTTACCTCGCAACTGCAAGGTCATGACGGTCCGGTTATCGCCGCTACCGACTATATCCGCAGCTATGCCGACCGTATCCGCGCGTACATCCCGAACGACTACCATGTCTTGGGTACCGATGGTTTCGGACGTTCTGACAGCCGTGCCAACCTGCGCCGCTTCTTCGAAGTGGACCGCTACAACGTTGCCGTGGCAGCATTGAGCGCATTGGCAGAACAAGGCAAAGTCAGCAAAGAAACCGTTCAACAAGCCATCGAAAAATACGGCATCAATGCCGACGTGGCGCCAAGCTGGAAACGCTAATCCTGTTTTCAGACGACCTCAAAGTCAATTTGCTTGCGGGGTCGTCTGAATCAAGAATACGTTGACGGTTTGTATAACGGATAAACCTTGAATTACCGGGCTGCGGGCGTAAGTCGTGCAAAAGGTTCGAAGCGCAGAAAAGTTGTCTTGGAAATGGTTATCCGTGCCGGAAAACATAAGTGATGTCGTCTGAAACTGTTTTTCAGACGACATCAAACCGAAATCATCAAAGGAACTCAAATGAGTATCGTAGAAATCAAAGTACCCGATATCGCGGTCATGAAAACGTCGATATCATCGCAGTAGAAGTCAAAGCGGGCGACACCATCGCCGTTGACGACACCCTGATTACTCTGGAAACCGACAAAGCCACTATGGACGTACCTGCCGATGCAGCAGGCGTTGTGAAAGAAGTGAAAGTCAAAGTTGGCGACAAAATCTCGGAAGGCGGTGTGATTCTGACCGTTGAAACCGGTGCTGCCGCTGCTGAAGCCGCTCCGGCTCCTGCGGCTGAAGCACAACCTGCGCCTGCCGCTGTACCCGCTGCCGCTCCCGCAGGCGGTGCAACCGTTAAAGTAGCCGTTCCAGACATTGGCGGTCATACTGATGTAGATGTAATCGCCGTTGAAGTCAAAGTTGGCGACACCGTTGCCGAAGACGACACGCTGATTACTTTGGAAACCGACAAAGCGACTATGGACGTACCTTGTACTGCCGCCGGTGTCGTTAAAGCCGTATTTCTGAAAGTCGGCGACAAAGTATCCGAAGGTACTGCCATTATCGAAGTGGAAACCGCCGGTTCTGCCGCCGCTCCCGCTCCCGCGCCTGCTCAAGCCGCTGCGCCGGCAGCAGCACCAGCTCCGGCTGCTGCGCCTGCCGCCGCTCCGGCTCCTGTTGCCGCTCCGGCTCCTGTTGCCGCTCCAGCACCCGCCGCTGCCAAAGTCGACGAAGCCGCTTTTGCCAAAGCACACGCGGGTCCATCCGCACGCAAACTGGCGCGCGAATTGGGCGTAGATTTGGGTCAAGTCAAAGGTACCGGCTTGAAAGGCCGTATCATGGGCGACGACATTAAAGCCTTTGTGAAATCTGTAATGCAAGGCGGTGCGGCGAAACCTGCTGCTGCCGGCGCATCTTTGGGCGGCGGTCTGGACTTGCTGCCGTGGCCTAAAGTGGACTTCTCCAAATTCGGTAATGTCGAAGTTAAAGAATTGTCCCGCATTAAGAAAATTTCCGGTCAAAACCTGTCCCGCAACTGGGTAGTCATTCCGCACGTTACCGTTCACGAAGAAGCGGACATGACCGAACTGGAAGAATTCCGCAAACAGCTGAACAAAGAGTGGGAACGTGAAGGCGTGAAACTGTCTCCGTTGGCGTTCATCATCAAAGCCTCCGTTTCCGCGCTGAAAGCCTTCCCTGAATTCAACGCTTCTTTGGACGGCGACAATCTGGTTCTGAAAAACTACTTCAACATCGGTTTCGCAGCCGATACGCCGAACGGCTTGGTTGTTCCCGTTATCAAAGACGTGGATCAAAAAGGTCTGAAAGAAATCAGCCAAGAGCTGACCGAATTGTCTAAGAAAGCCCGCGAAGGCAAGCTCAAACCGCAAGAAATGCAAGGCGCCTGCTTTACCATTTCCAGCTTGGGCGGCATCGGCGGTACAGGCTTCACTCCGATTGTGAACGCACCTGAAGTTGCTATTTTGGGTGTGTGCAAATCCCAAATCAACCGGTTTGGAACGGTAAAGAGTTCGCTCCGCGCCTGATGTGTCCGTTGAGCCTGTCCTTCGACCACCGCGTTATCGACGGTGCCGCCGGTATGCGCTTCACCGTATTCCTGGCGAACCTGTTGAAAGACTTCCGCCGCATTACCCTGTAATCCGAGCGTATTTCAGACGACCTTCGGTACACAACCCGACAGGTCGTCTGAAAACAGAAGTCCGAATATCATTCAGAAAGATTAGACATGAGCTTAGTTGAATTGAAAGTGCCCGACATTGGCGGACACGAAAATGTAGATATTATCGCGGTTGAAGTGAACGTAGGCGACACTATCGCCGTTGACGATACCCTGATTACCCTAGAAACCGACAAAGCGACGATGGACGTGCCTGCCGAAGTTGCGGGCGTGGTCAAAGAAGTCAAAGTCAAAGTCGGCGACAAAATCTCCGAAGGCGGCTTGATTGTAGTCGTTGAAGCTGAAGGCGCGGCTGCCGCTCCTAAAGCCGAAGCACCTGCTGCTGCTCCTGTGCAAGAAGCCCCTAAAGCTGCCGCTCCTGCACCGCAAGCGGCGCAATTCGGCGGTTCTGCTGATGCTGAGTACGACGTGGTCGTATTGGGTGGCGGCCCCGGCGGTTACTCCGCTGCATTTGCCGCAGCCGATGAAGGTCTGAAAGTTGCCATCGTCGAGCGTTACAAAACCTTGGGCGGCGTTTGCTTGAACGTCGGCTGTATCCCTTCCAAAGCCTTGTTGCACAACGCTGCGGTTATCGACGAAGTGCGCCACTTGGCTGCCAACGGCATCAAATACCCCGAGCCTGAACTCGACATCGACATGTTGCGCGGCTACAAAGAAGGCGTGGTTTCCCGCCTGACTACCGGTTTGGCAGGTATGGCAAAAGGTCGCAAAGTGGACGTTATCCAAGGCGACGGTCAATTCTTAGATCCGCACCACTTGGAAGTGTCGCTGACTACCGGCGATGTGTACGAGCAAGCTACGCTTACCGGCGAGAAAAAAATCGTTGCGTTCAAAAACTGTATCATTGCAGCGGGCAGCCGCGTAACCAAGCTGCCGTTTATCCCTGAAGATCCGCGCATCATCGATTCCAGCGGTGCTTTGGCTCTGAAAGAAGTACCGGGCAAGCTGCTGATTATCGGTGGCGGTATCATCGGCCTCGAAATGGGTACGGTTTACAGCACGCTGGGTTCACGCCTTGACGTCGTTGAAATGATGGACGGTTTGATGCAAGGTGCCGACCGCGATTTGGTGAAAGTATGGCAAAAACAAAACGAATACCGTTTTGACAATATCATGATCAACACCAAAACCGTTGCAGTCGAGCCGAAAGAAGACGGCGTTTACGTTACCTTCGAAGGAGCGAACGCGCCGAAAGAGCCGCAACGCTACGATGCCGTATTGGTTGCTGCCGGTCGTGCGCCTAACGGCAAACTCATCAGCGCTGAAAAAGCAGGCGTTGCCGTAACCGACCGCGGATTCATCGAAGTCGACAAACAAATGCGTACCAATGTGCCGCACATCTACGCCATCGGCGACATCGTCGGTCAGCCTATGCTGGCACACAAAGCCGTTCACGAAGGTCACGTTGCCGCTGAAAACTGCGCCGGACACAAAGCTTACTTCGACGCACGCGTGATTCCGGGCGTGGCTTACACCGCTCCCGAAGTCGCATGGGTTGGCGAAACCGAATTGTCTGCCAAAGCATCCGGCCGCAAAATCACCAAAGCCAACTTCCCATGGGCGGCTTCCGGCCGTGCGATTGCCAACGGTTGCGATAACGGCTTCACCAAGCTGATTTTTGATGCCGAAACCGGCCGTATCATCGGCGGCGGTATCGTCGGTCCGAACGGCGGCGATATGATCGGCGAAGTTTGCTTGGCAATCGAAATGGGTTGCGACGCGGCAGACATCGGTAAAACCATCCACCCGCACCCGACCTTGGGCGAATCCATCGGTATGGCTGCAGAAGTGGCACTGGGTACTTGTACCGACCTGCCTGCTCAAAAGAAAAAATAAGTGTATTCAGTCAGTTGAATTAAACTGCTGACATTGCATTTATCAGTCAAAGGTCGTCTGAATCTTTCAGACGACCTTTTCGTCAAACAGCATATTGTCAGTGATAGTGATTTCATTAACGATATAATGGATGAACAAGAATGCGTGTCTAAGCTCCAAATGAGCCATTTAGTCATGCTTTTTTGAAGCAGCAGGCAAATGAGATCGGTAGGATTGATACTGTCAGCGGCTTGTCTCATGCTTATTCATCAACGATAAAAACGAACCGTTTGAAAGTTGAATACATTCAGAGGTCGTCTGAAACCATATTGCAGATTTTCAGACGACCTTCCCCCCCCAGTTTTTCAGATACAAGAAATAATTTATGAACGAAATAACTCCGGATTCCACCGTTCCTGAAGAGCATAAACGCTCCATCCGCAGCTTTGTGTTGCGCCAAGGGCATATGACTGCGGCGCAGCAGCGTGCCATTGATACGATGTGGCCGCAGTTTGGCATCGATTACCAAGATTCCGTGTTGGACTTGAATCAGCGTTTCGGCAGCGACCGTCCCAAGGTGTTGGAAATCGGTTTCGGCATGGGCGTGGCGACTGTTGAAATCGCCAAGCGTCTGCCTGATACCGACTTTTTGGCGATTGATGTGCACGGTCCCGGTGTCGGCAACATTCTGAAATTGATTGAAGAAGAACACATCGGCAATATCCGCGTGATGCGGTATGATGCGGTCGAAGTGGTCGAAAATATGCTTTCAGACGACGTGCTCGACGGTATCCACATTTTCTTTCCCGACCCTTGGCACAAAAACGCCATAACAAACGCCGCTTGGTGCAAACGCCGTTTGTGCAGAAACTGCTGCCCAAGTTGAAAGTCGGCGGCTATATCCATCTGGCGACCGACTGGGAAGAATACGCGCAGCAGATGCTGGAAGTGTTGAGCGGTTTTGACAATTTGCAAAATACCGCCGCCGATTACGCGCCCACGCCCGACTACCGTCCCGAAACGAAATTTGAAGCCCGCGGCAAACGTTTGGGGCACGGCGTTTGGGATTTGGTTTTTAAACGCATTAAATAAACCGATTGGAGAATCTCCCATGTTTACAGGTATCGTCCAAGGTGTCGGCGAAATCATCGCCATCCGCGAACCGTCCGCCGATTTCCGTACCCATGTCGTCAAGCTGCCCGATGGGATGACCGAGCATCTGCGAATCGGCGCATCCGTCGCCAACAACGGCTGCTGCCTGACCATTACCCAAATCGACGGCGATACGGTCAGCTTTGATTTGATGAAAGAAACCTTGGAAAAGACCAATTTAGGTCGTCTGAAAACGGGAGATGCCGTCAATCTCGAACGTGCCGCCCGTTTCGGCGATGAAATCGGCGGACACGTCATGAGCGGGCATATTATGACAACTACACAGATTACGCGGATAGAGCGCAGCGAGTTTAACCGCACAGTATGGTTTGCTCTGCCGACTGAACTCAAGCCCTACATTTTGAGCAAAGGCTTTGTCGGCTTGGACGGTTGTAGCCTGACCATAGGCGACGTTACCGAAACGGAATTCAATGTCCACCTGATTCCGGAAACTTTGACACGCACCTTGTTCAGCAGCCGGAAAGAGGGCGACGTCATCAATATCGAAATCGACCCGCAAACCCAAGCCGTTGTCGATACTGTAATGCGCATGATGGCGCAGCAAAATCCTGCCAGATCAAGACAATAGGGATATATATGAAACTCGCCGCCTTTTTGCAAAAGCCTATTCCGTTTTGAACCGTCTTGATTTGGTGTTGCCCGAAGAACCCGGCAAAACCGACTGGAGCGCTTTGGCATACCGTTGGCACAGCGTTGGTAAAAAAGGGATTTTGGAGAGCCTGCCAAACCCGCATACATTCCCGCTTGACCGTCTGGCTGCCGTCGGGACGCAAACCGAAAAGCTCAAACGCAATACCGAGCAGTTTTTGGCAGGCCGTTCTGCGAATAATGTTTTGATGAGCGGCTCGCGCGGAACGGGCAAATCCTCGCTGGTCAAAGCCCTGTTGCACGAATATGCCGACCAAGGGCTGCGCTTGATTGAAGTTGATAAGAGCGATTTGGTCAGTCTGCCCGCACTACTTTCCTTGTTGAAAGACCGTCCCGAAAAATTTATCGTATTCTGCGATGACCTATCGTTTGAAACCGGCGATGAAATGTATAAAGCTTTGAAAACCGCATTGGACGGCGGTTTGTCGCAAAGATGCAGCAACGTGTTGGTATACGCGACGTCCAACCGGCGCCACCTGATGCCTGAATATATGGATGAAAACGGCGGTACGACGGGCATACGCGGTGAAATCCATCAAAAAGAGGCCGTTGAGGAAAAAATTTCCCTGTCCGATCGTTTCGGTTTGTGGTTGAGTTTTTATCCGTTTGATCAAAACGACTACCTTCAAGCGGTTGAAAATTGGTTGGATGATTTTGGCGTAGATTTTGATGAAACGGCACGCAAGGCAGCGTTGCAATGGGCGCAAATGCGCGGTAATCGTTCGGGGCGCTCAGCTTGGCAGTTTGCGTGTGATTGGGCAGGACGTTTGCCGGAACAACGGATTTTGGATTGAGGCTTTCAGAAATATGCCTGCCGTACTGAAATCTGCGAGAGGGTAAGGGTAGGTAAAGCTTTTTCGGTCAGTTTCATTTATCTTCCGATAACATCGCTTTAAATTGCCATAGTTCAAAAGGTCGTCTGAAAATTAAACTGCACCCCAAATCTTGAACACACATAAAAGCCTATTCAGGTGCCCTGTGTAAGCTGGGTTCACTATGCGACAGGATTCAGCTTTTTCAATTTCAAACCGCAACGCTCCCGGTTGTAGTAGTCCATATACTCGTCTATCTGTTTCATTAAGTCGTCCACCATCAATTCATCTGTGGCTTTGGGGTTGTGAATTGGCGGCTGGGAGCTCACAAAATGCAGTCCAAGATTTTCAGACGACCTCGGTGTTTGTTGGGTCTCGAGCTAATCTACAGCTACTATTAGGTTATAAAGAAGAATCTAAATATAAATAAGCACGCTATTATATCTAAAAACAAGCAAATTATAATAAATAATAATAATTTAATGGTTTGGCTTTTTGTTATCAATGATGATAAGTATTTTGATAACAAAACAATACTTAAACTTAATAAGTAATATAATAAAATCTCTACCATTCCTAAGATGTAATTGCTTATATTTCCATTATAAATATTTAAAATAAGGCTAATAAACCCTTTCAGTTCTTTGGTTAAGCATAAAATAAATAATAGGTTTAAAAACGATGAGATAAATAATTTCAACATATTATATTACTTGTAAGAAATCACCACGTTGTTTACACAACAGGTTGAGAAACATAAGCCTATAAGACCTCAAAAGGCGTATCATCCTTCAAGCTTTTATGAGGATTTACCATATTATAAAAATTCACAAAGCGGTACAACTCCTTTTGCTGGTGTTCCGAATCCCTAAACGGAAACTTGCTATGTTACACTCCATCAAAGTGCAGATTATCTGTTCTGCCTTACCGTTGGTCTGTTGTCGGGCAGGACGGTTGCTGTTGAAGTCGTAGCGGTAGCGGACGGTTTCGGTGACGGGCAGGTACGGCATGTCGTACTGCGCATCGCGCCAGTCGGTTTCGGGCAGGCCGTTTCGGGCGTTTTCTTCCTTGCTCGGTACCTTCCATTGGTGCTGGGCGATGAGTTGGCCGTTTTCGTTGTAGTCGAAGCAGGTGATGCTGTGGCGGTTGGCGGCGCGGACGAGGTTGCCGTCCAAGTCGTATTGGTAAGCGGTTTCCTGAACTTGGTCGTTATCGCGGGCAAGGGTGTGGATTAAGCGTCCCAATATATCGCGTTTGAACTCGGTAATCCGAAGCGGGGTTTGGCTGTCGAGGTCGTCTGAAAGCGGGGCGGCGTCCTTTTTAGGGACGGGCTGTCCGCCCAGCTGCGCCATCAGTTTGGCGGCGAGGGAGGCGTCGTCGCCGAATTCGCGCTGTTCGACCAGCTCGTTGCCGGCGTTGTAGCGGTAGCCGGTGAGCTTATGGTCGAAGCCGCTTTCGGCAATCAGGCGGTCGAGGGCGTCGTAGGCAAAACGGTAGCGCGCACCGTTTTCATTGGTGAGACCGACCAGGCGGCGGGCTTTGTCGTAATGGTAGCCGAAGGTGTGGCCCAAGGCATTGGTGCGTCGGGTCGGCAAACCGTCTTGGCCGTATTCGTAGGAAGTGGTATGGCCTTCGCCGTCGGTATGGGTTTTCAGACGACCTGCGGCATCGTAGCCGAAGGTCTCTTTGCTGCCGTCGGGATAGAGGGCGAGGGTGAGGTTTTGGTCGGCGTCGTAGTGGTATTCGGTGTGCTGTCCCAGCGCATCGGTCATACGCGCCAGCTGTCCTTCGGGGGTGTAGGCCAGTTTGGTTTCGTAACCGGAGCAGTCGGTAATGAGATCGGGCTGGCGGTTTTGATTATAGTGATAGGCGGTACTGCTGCCGTTGGGATCGGTTACCGACAGCAACAGACCGTTGTCGGCGTATTCGAAACGGGTGGTATGTTTCAGCGGGTCGGTATGGGTCAGCAGGTTGGCCGCTTCGTCGTAGGTATAGCCGTCATAACGGCTTTCCGCATCGCTTTTACGGATCAGACGGTAGCAGTCGTCATAGTCGAAATGCAGGATGGCACCGTCGGGGCGGACGATGGTTTCAACCTGCACCTCGTTGCTGTACTGATTTGGCAGCGCAGCTACTATTCCGACCAGATAGGCAACGGCTGGCTGGGGCAGGGTTGGTCGCTGCCGTTCTCTATGCGTCTTGTCCGCACTGCCGACGGTTTCCTTTATATTGATGAGCAGGGCAGGGAAATTCCGTTGCCGGATATCAGCGACGAAGCGGACGAGCCTTATTTCGCAGCGGACGACGATGAAGACGATTTATATGAAGAAGAGGCTACCCCAAGACCTGCTTCCGCCGAAGAAGATCCCTACGGTCTGGATGATGCCTATTTCGATCCTTACGAACAAATCTTCTTTTCACAGATTTCAGACGACCTCTACCAAATCGCCTCCACCGACGGCGGCGCACGGCTGCTGTTTGCCGAAGTCGATTCCGGCTGCGGCATTTACCAGCTGGTCGCCCAACTCGACCGCAACGGTCGCCATATCCGCCTCTGCTACGACGACAACGGGCTGCCGCACAGCATTTACGACGGCAGCGGTCGACACTTCCAACCTGTATTCTCCTCCATCCGTCTGAACGACAACGATCCCGACTTCGACCCGGCCGGGGAACGGGACGTCTTCGTTTCCGAAGACGAACGTTTCTACGTCAACCGCCTCACCTCCATCACCTTCAACGGCAAGGAATTGGTGCGCTACGACTACGACGGCTACGGCGATTTGACCGCCGTTTACGGACGCGACGGCAAAAAACTGCGCGGTTTCGCCTACCGCAACCACATCATGGTCGAACACAGCCAGCCCGACGGACTGGTATCCCGCTACGAATACGACCGTTACGACACCGACGGCAAAGTGCTTAAAAGCAGCAACAACCTCGGCGAAGAATGGACGTTCGACTACCGCAAAGGCCATACCGTCGTTACCGACGCATTGGGGCGGACGGAAGTGTACGGTTTCGACGAAAACCAAGAACTCATTTACCGCATCGACGCCGACGGACAACGCAGCGACAGCGAACGCGACAGCTACGGCCGCATTACCGTAGAACGCGACCCGCTCGGACGCGAAACCCGCTATCTCTACGATACCGAAGGCAACGTCATCGCCATCACCGCGCCGGACGGCAGCAGCACCCAAATCGACTACCACGAAACCCTCAACCTGCCGGTTGCCGTCAACGATCCCGCAGGCAGGATTACCGCCTACGATTACGACAAACGCGGCAACCTCATCAGCATCACCGACCCCGCCGGTTACACTACAAGCTACGGCTACAACGCCCGATGGCTGCCCGAAACCATTACCGACGCCTTAGGCAAAAACCGACACCTACACTACGACACCCTCGACCAGCTCGTCTGTTTTACCGACTGTACCGGCGAAACTACCCGTTTCGGTTACACCGAATACGGCGATCTCGAAACCGTTACCGATGCGCTGGGCCATACACCCGCCACCACTACGACGCAGCGGGCAACCCCGTCCGTACCGACTATCCCGACGGCAGTCACGAAACCTTCGAATACGACCGCCTCAACCGACTGACGCCCACATCGACGGACTCGGTGCCAAAACCGCCTACGAACTCGCAGTGGACGGATTGCCGCTCAAACGCACCAACGCGCTGGGCCATACCTTCGCCTACGCCTACGACAAAGCCCGCCGTCTGACCGTCCTCACCAACGAAAACGGCGAAACCTACCGTCTCGATTACGATCCGACCGACAACCTGATCCAAGAAACCGGCTGGGACGGCAAAATCACCGCCTACGGCTACGATGCCGCCGGACAACTGGTTCAACAGACCGAATACGGCCAAAGCACCGATCAAGGTCGTCTGAAAGACCGTCCCGAAACTTGGCACATCCACCGGTTCAAACGTAACATCCTCGGTCAACTGATCGAAAAACAAAGCCGCAAGGTGTCCCACAAAAACGGACAAAGCAAAGACGACGGCATCAGCCGCACCCGTTTCGACTACGACCCCATTACCGGCAACCTGACCAAAGCCCGCAACCAACACAGCAGCGTCGAACTCGCCTACGACGAACTCGACCGCCTCATCGGCGAAACCACCGTCCACAACGGCCAAAGCGCCACCGTAGGCTACCGATACGACCCGCTGGGCAACCGCATCCGCACCATCCTGCCCGACGGCCGCCATATCGATTACCTCTACTACGGCAGCGGACACCTGCACCAAATCAGCCTAGACGGCGAAGTCATCAGCGACATCGAACGCGACAAACTGCACCGCGAAATCCAAAGGACACAGGGCAGCATCAGCAGCCTGTACGACTACGACCCCATGGGTTGTCTGAAAAGCCAGCGTACCGTCTGGAGCGGCACACAAACGCATCACGGTAAACAAAACCCGCTGGCTGGCGGCGCCGTCAACCGCCGCTACACCTACGACAAAGCCGGCAACCTGATCCAAAGCGCCGACCAAAGAAGCGGCGTCCTCCATTACGTCTACGACAAAATCGGACGCATTCAGGAAGCCCGCAACAGCCAAACCGGCCGCAGCGAAACCTTCGCCTTCGACCCCGCCCACAACATCCTCGACATCCCAACATCTACTCCCTCTCCCGTGGGAGGGGGCGGGGAGAGGGCAAAACGACCGCTCCGATTTCAGACGGCCCCCAAACTCAAGGTCGTCTGAAATCACCTGCCAACCTCAACCTTACCAGCGGAAACCGCCTCAAAGAATACAACGGCATCGAATACAACTACGACGCATTGGGCAATTTGATCTACCGCCAGCTGCCCAATGGCGAAAACCAATATTACCAATACGATTTAGAAAACCAACTCGTCCGCGCCGAAATCAAAAAAGCAGCGGGCAATACCGAAATCTAGACATACGCCTACGACCCGTTCGGACGAAGACTGAGTAAGGAAAGAAAAGACAAACTCGCCTGGACGAGTACCGACCCGAAACGCACCCACTTCGTCTGGGACGGAACGCGATTACTCCAGGAGTACACCTACAAAGGAAACTACACCTATATCTACACCGACCAAGACAGCTACGAACCTTTAGCCCAAGTCTTCCGCAACAATCAAGACGAAGCGCAATACCTCGCCTATTTCCACAACGACCAAATCGGCATCCCGAAAGAGATGACCGATATCCACGGCAATCTGTTGTGGTACGGCGAATACACCGCTTGGGGCCGTCTGAAAAAGGACGGGCGGGTTTATAAGGATGCGCATCAGCCGTTCAGATTGCAAAACCAGTATTATGATGAAGAGACCGGGCTGCATTACAACCTGATGCGGTATTACGGACCTGAGACCGGGCGGTTTGTGAACCAGAATCCGATTGGGTTGTTGGGTGGGGAGAATTTTTATTGGTTTGTGCCTAATATTCAGATTTGGATTGATCCCTTAAGTGTCAACTTATACGAGAGGCGAAAAAAAAGAGGAGCTAAAATTCAATCTATTGGAGCTACAAAACCAATGTGCGGTAGATGCGAGAGAGAAGTGAGAAGAGTAGGGATACTGAGACGCAGTATAACTTCAATTAAGAGCAAACACTGTTTAGTATTTAATATTTTTAAATTTATTTAAAATTAAAGGAGTCCAATATGAAGCCGATAGAATTGGATGAAATTCCAAATGATATTTTTATTCAGGATATAAAAGAGTTAACAGAGAGTTTTTCAATAGAATTTCCTGATGTGTTTAGACAACTTTTGATAGAGTTAAATGTATCAAAAGATAATTTATTTATAACGGATTTTATTGAACATCAAAAGATAGCCGACTCATACACAGGGTATGTTTTTGACAAAACCCACAAAAAAATGTACGACTATACAATTAAAAATAAGAAACTTAGTATTTTTGAAGTTGATATAAAAAAACTAACTACTAAGAACACGGATAGCATCCGAGTGTTGGATAGCCTTTAAAATGCGAGCTATATTTGCATAAAGTGCCAGCAAGTCCTAGCTTGCACAAACATTCAGTTCTGAAATAGGGTTTGTGCTTCAAAGTACGCACGCAGTTTTTGCTTTTCAGATGACCTTAATGTTTTCTTTGAGGTTGTCTGAAAGACTGTTTCTTTAACAATCTGACTACTGCTCAGTATAAGTATAAAGGTCGTCTGAAAGTTTCAGACGACCTTTGATTAGCTGAAATGGTCAGGAGGTAAAATGGTCGTATACGTCATCGATTTTTGCACAGGCGCGTTGGACTGCGGCGTCCCAGTCGCCTGCCGTACCTTCGGCGTAAACGATATCCACGGAAGCAAAGCCCAAGAAGCCGCCAAGCAATGTTTTCAAATAGCTTGAGGCGAAATCCATTTGTGCCATCGGACCTTCGCTATAAACGCTGCCGCTGGCCTGCAACAGCAGCACTTTATGCTCGCCCATCAAACCTTTCGGCGTACCGTCTTCGCCGTAGCGGAAGGTTTCGCCGGGTATAACCAGATTGTCCAGCCAGTTTTTCAGTAGGGCGGGAATGCCGAAGTTATACATGGGGTAGGCGATAACGAGGCGGCGGGCGGATTTGACTTGGTTTACTACCGACATCAGCCGAGCTTTCAGCGCAGCCTGTTCCTCGTTCGGTTGTTGCCCTTGAAACAGGGTAACGGTAAACATTTCCAGCACCGCCTTATCCAAAGGCTGAATATCTGCTTCTGCCAAATTGACCGTTTGCACGCTGCCTGCAGACATTTTGGTCAACAGGTGGGCAACCATGCGATTGGTGGCGGAAGCAGTAGAATGTGGATCAGGATGTGCATTGATAATCAGGGTGTCAATCATTTCAGCGTCCTTTCTAGGTATTGTTGGAGCGATAATAGATTTTCAGACGACCTACGATACCGTATGGTCGTCTGAAAATCTTTATTACCGCACTGTTTTAGCGTTCGATTTGCGATACGTCGCGCACTGCGCCTTTGTCGGCGGAAGTCGCCATCGCGCCGTAGGCACGCAGGGCGGCGGAGACGTAGCGGTTGCGGTTTTCCGGTTTCCACGCTTTGCTGCCGCGTGCTTCCATTTCGGCACGACGGGCGGCGAGTTCTTCGTCGGACACTTTCAGGTTGATGCTGCGGTTGGGGATGTCAATTTCAATCGTATCGCCTTCGTGCACCAAGCCGATGGCGCCGCCTTCCGCCGCTTCGGGCGAAGCGTGGCCGATGGAGAGGCCTGATGTGCCGCCAGAGAAGCGTCCGTCAGTCAGCAGGGCGCAGGCTTTGCCGAGGCCTTTGGATTTCAGATAGGAAGTCGGATACAGCATTTCCTGCATACCCGGACCGCCTTTCGGGCCTTCGTAGCGGATGATGACGATGTCGCCGGCGACGATTTGGTTGCCCAAAATGCCTTCGACGGCGGCTTCTTGGCTTTCAAACACGCGGGCGCGGCCGGTGAATTTGAGGATGCTCTCGTCCACGCCTGCGGTTTTCACCACGCAGCCGCGTTCGGCGATGTTGCCGAACAAGACTGCCAAACCGCCGTCTTGCGAGTAGGCGTGTTCGACGTTGCGGATACAGCCTTTTTCGCGGTCGAGGTCGAGGGTTTTCCACATGCGGTTTTGCGAGAACGCTTGGGTGGTGCGCACGCCGCCGGGCGCGGCTTTGAAGCGTTCGATGGCGTGGGTGTTTTCAGGATTGGTCACGTCCCATTTTTCAATCGCATCTTTCAGCGTCGGCGCGTGGATGGTGTACACGTCGGTGTACAGTTTGCCTGCTTTGTCCAGTTCTTTCAGGATGGCGAAGATGCCGCCGGCGCGGTGCACATCTTCCATGTAGTAGTCGTGGTTATTGGGCGCGGTTTTGCAGATGCAGGGCACGACGCGGCTCAGGCGGTCGATGTCGGCCATTTTGAAATCCACGCCCGCTTCGTTGGCGACGGCGAGCAAGTGCAGGATGGTGTTGGTGGAGCCGCCCATGGCGATGTCCATAGTCATGGCGTTTTCAAACGCTTTTTTGGTGGTCGATGCTGCGCGGCAGCACGGTTTCGTCGTTTTGTTCGTAATAGCGCTTGGTGATTTCGACAATCATACGGCCGGCTTCGAG
>CAKMQH010000208.1 GCA_927911515.1 uncultured Neisseria sp. | reverse complement strand
CGGACGGCAAGCCGCTTGTCGACGGCTTCCGGCAGCCTGTACGCACCAAGATGCGCGCGTACGCGAAATCCTGAGTTTGGTTGCACCTGACGCAGACGTGGGAAAACTGAATATGATGTCGCTGCGGCCTTGGAAAAACGGTCTCCAAGTCGCGCTGGTGTGCCTGAACAAACATCCGCTTGGCGATGTTTACCGCGAAACCCGAATCACTACGCTCAATGCGGAGCCGACTCGGGCAACCCTGTCGCTCAAATAACCCTTGCCGTGCTGACAAAGGATGCCGATGGCAAATTCGCCCTTGCCGCCAAGCCTTATACCGAACGTTATGATTATGAAGAAAAAGACGAATTTTATCCGTCACCCAAACCCGCTATGGACGGGAAGCGGCAGTTTGTCGTGCAAATCCCCGATGGCGGTTTGCAAATCGGGCTGCCCGCCCGTCTCGATTTTGCCGCTTATCGCCTGAACGATAAAACCGATGCCTTCGGCCTGCGCTTGCAGAACACGGTCGGTTATGCAGGAGGCGGCAGTTTGGAAGAGTTTATGGTGCTGTTTGCCGTTATTGAAGGTCGTCTGAAACCCGTTTTGAACGCCAACACTTTTACGCTTGAAAACATTGCCGGCAGCTGGAATAAGGACGGCACACGCCAGCATGATGTATATACCGACACATACATCCTGAAAATGTCGCCGCAGCAGCATAATGGGTTTTACGACATCATTTGGCGAGTGAAGGGCATGAAAAACGGCGAACGGAAAGTCTACCGCTGGGATGCGGAAAAACAGGAGTATGGTAGTTTGGAATAGCGGCGTTGCCGGTTGCCATACAGGATGGCGTATCGGCGGCAGGCATCATGCGAAAGCAGTTGGTACGGTGTTTTGCCTTATTGGGAATTCAATCTCTTTCGTTTTTTGAGGTACGTTGCCGCTTGTATATTCCGTCCGTCATGATTGGGAATAACGGCAAAAGGTCGTCTGAAAACCCTGTTCGGGGTGTTTCAGACGACCTTTTTCTTAACCTAACCCTTTCAAACCATCGTTTGATACAACGCGATCATCAGCGGCATGGTGATGACACACAGTAGCGTCGTGATGCCGTAAATTGCGCTGGCTTTACGGGCGTTCTGACCATAAACCATCGCCATTTGGGTAACAGTGGAAGCGGCGGGGCTGACGGTGGCGAGGAAGCTGATGAGGACGACCGTATCGCTGTGTCCGCCGAGATGGGCTATGCCTGAAACTTTGACAAACACCAGCAGAATCAGCGGGATAAGCATCAGACGCAGGAAGGCAACGAGGTAAATCCGTTTGGAGAGGACGATTTCTTTGAGCGGCAGCGAGGCAATCAGCATTCCGGCAACGAGCATGGCGACCGGACCTATCATGCCGCCGACGGTCGCAAGCGTGTTGTCGATGATGTGCGGCAGTTTGATTTGAAAGGCAAACATGAACACGCCGATAAAGATGGAAAGGATGTTGATATTGGTGAGTACGGTTTTCCACGCAAGATTGCCGCGCCCGCAAAGCAGCAGGCGCAAGTGCGTCCAGAAAAGGAACATTTGGACGATGATGAAGCCGCTGGTGTAAATCACCCATTGCGGTCCGAAAATGGACATCACCAGCGGGATGATGAGGTTGCCGGAATTGGTGTAAACCGTGGCGGCGTGTTCGAGCGTGTCGAGCTTGAACAGGGTTTTGAAAAGCCTGCCCAGCGCGATCAGCAGGATGTGGAACACGACTGCTAGGGCAACCGAGAGCTTCAGTCCGTCAATGATGTCGGGCGTGTTCTCGATTTGGAAGGCGTGGATCATTACCGACGGGCTGATGAGGTAAAGCGCGATGACGGAGAGCGTGCGGCTGTGTTCGGAATTCAGGAGCTTAAACTTCACCAACGCCATGCCCATCAGGACAATCAGGGTCAGCTCGGTGATTTTGCCGGCAAGGAGCAGGGCGGTTTCCATGAGTGTGGCACATTTGGGGAAAACGGAAATTTTACGCTTGCGCGCCAGTGCGGACAATGTATTCGGAACACGGTTTCAGACGACCTTTCCGTACTTGCCGCCCTGTTCGTAGGGCAAAGGTCGTCTGAAAACCCAACGCTCAGATTTTCAGACGACCTCCCGCCCTGCTCCGTCTTATTCACGCGCAGAAGCGGCAGAAATAACTGCGTGTTGCCTTCGGCAAAATGTTGACAATTTTTCACCCGACAGCAAGGCGTTTTCAGTATAATACCGCCCGCAAATTTCCTTTTTTTTTGAAAAGCATAAATCATGACTACTTCAAATCAAAATGTGCTGGAGCGTATATTCAATTTACGCGCAAATGGCACAAATGTGCGCACGGAGCTGATGGCAGGTCTGACCACCTTCCTCGCCATGTGTTACATCATCATCGTCAATCCGCTGATTCTCGGCGAAACGGGCATGGACATGGGCGCGGTATTCGTCGCCACCTGTATCGCTTCCGCCATCGGCTGCTTCGTGATGGGCTTCGTCGGCAACTATCCGATTGCACTCGCACCGGGCATGGGTTTGAACGCCTACTTTACTTTCGCCGTCGTCAAAGGCATGGGCGTGCCCTGGCAGGTGGCTTTGGGTGCGGTATTCGTTTCCGGCATCATTTTCATCTTGTTCAGCTTTTTCAAGGTGCGCGAAATGCTGGTGAACGCGCTGCCTATGGGTTTGAAAATGTCGATTGCCGCCGGTATCGGTCTGTTTTTGTCACTGATTGCACTCAAAAGTGCGGGTATCATTGTCTCCAGCAACGAGACTTTGGTAAAACTGGGCGACATCCATCAACCCGTCGCACTCTTGGTTTGGCAGGCTTCGCTATGGTGGTGGCTTTGGGTCATTTCCGCGTCAAAGGTGCGATTATCCTGACGATACTGACGATTACCGCCATTTCCGCCTTGTTGGGCTTGAGCAAGTTTAAAGACGTGGTCGGCAAAATTCCGAGCATCGCGCCGACTTTCATGCAGATGGATTTCAACGGTCTGTTTACCCCCAACATGGTCAGCGTGATTTTTGTCTTTTTCTTGGTCGATTTGTTTGACTCCACCGGCACGCTGGTCGGCGTTTCCCACCGTGCGG
>CAKMQH010000207.1 GCA_927911515.1 uncultured Neisseria sp. | reverse complement strand
GCAATACCCATCGAGTGCACCACCTGTCGCCTTGCTGGAAGGCATTGCCGAAGATACGACCGTCTATGCCGATAAAGGCTACGACAGTGCGGAAAACCCGGCAACATCTGAAAAGAACATCAGTTGCAGGACGGCATTATGCGCAAAGCCCACCGTAACCGTCCGCTGACGGAGGCCCAAACCAAACGAACCGCTATTTGTCGAAGACCCGTTATGTGGTCGAACAAAGCTTCGGTACGCTGCACCGTAAATTCCGCTACGCCCGGGCAGCCTATTTTTGGTCTGTGTAAAGTGAGTGCGCAAAGCCATCTGAAGGCGATGTGTTTGAACCTGTTGAAAGCGGCTAACAGGCTAAGTGTGCCTGTTGCTGCCTAAAAGGCGGTTCGGATGCCTGATTATCAGGTATCCGGGGAGGATTAAAGGGGGGTATTTGGGTAAAATTAGGCGTAATTAGGGGAGAAAACAGCCGAAAACTGTGTTTGGGCTTCGGCTGTCGAGGGAAGGGCTTTTTTTGCAAAGGTCTCAGCCCGATTATTGCGATCGGGCTTTATTTGTTTATCGTTGCATCATTCAATTACGATTTTTGGGAAGCGGCTGCTGAAATCTTTGCCTTTGTCTGCAATGGTCAGGGCGATTTGGAAGGCTGCGTCGGTGTAGATTTTGGCAATGGCGGGATGGTCGTCAAACAACTGTTTCGCCTCGCCGTCATCCATTGCTTCGCGTACGGGCAGGCTTAACGGGAGCTGTCCGAGCAGCGGGACATTCAGACGACCTGCCAAGTTTTTGCCGCCTTCAGAACCGAAAATAGCTTCGGCATGACCGCAGTTGGAGCAGATATGTACTGACATGTTTTCCAGTACGCCGAAAATCGGGATATTGACTTTGTGGAACATATCGACCGCCTTGCGCGCGTCAATCAGGGCGATGTCTTGTGGCGTGGTAACGACGACCGAGCCGGTTACAGGGATTTTCTGCGACAGGGTAAGTTGGATGTCGCCAGTACCCGGCGGCAGATCGATGAAAAGGTAGTCCACTTCGTCCCACTCGCTTTGGAACATCAACTGCTGCAAGGCTTGGCTGACCATCGGGCCGCGCCAAACGACGGCTTGGTCGGTATCGACCAAAAAACCGATAGACATAACTTGGATGCCGCTGTCGGCTTCGACGGGAACCAGTTTTTTGTTTTGCTGGTCGGGTTTGCGGTCTTGCACGCCCAACATGGTCGGTTGGCTGGGGCCGTAGAGGTCGGCATCCAACACGCCCACGCGCGCACCCATGCGTGCCATGGCGGTGGCGAGATTGGCGGTGGTGGTGGATTTGCCGACACCGCCTTTGCCAGATGCAACGGCAATGATGTTTTTGACGCCTTTGATGGTAGCGACACCAGGCTGTACTTTGTGCGTTGTGATTTCAGTATCGATGCTGAGGTGGATGTGTGCATCGCCTGTGATGCCGATGACGGCTTCTTGCAGGCTGTTGGCGATGTCGGCGGCAATATGGCCGACAGGGAAGCCGAATTTCAGTCCGATATGGAGACCGTCGGCGCGTTCTTCTAGTAGTTTGATGGCTTTTTCACTACCAAGCGTGCGTGTGGTATTGGGGATTTGTACTGCTTCCAGTGCAGTTTGAATGGCTGCAATATTCATGGCGTATCTCTGGTTGATGGGGACGATAATTGAATCAAGGATGATTCATATTTGGTGTGTGGATGCAAGAAATACAATAGGTGTGGAATAAAAAATACGATCCATATTTCAGGATGAATGCGCGGATGCTGTAATAAATTTTCTTGCAAAAGAAACGATATCTAAAGTTATCATAATCAATTAAAAATATTATCTGAAATATAGAGTTTTGTGTAATAAATTGTCGATAGAGATATAGTACTTTATGTAATTATATTTCTGTGCTTTATATGATGTCTCAATGGATGCAAGCGAGCAGAGTGGTGAAGGTTAATCCCAGTTTGCGGCAAGTTCATTTGCTATTTTGAGTCGTTCTGCAGTGCCGACATCCAGCCATAATCCATTGTGTTGTTCACCGGTCACGCAGTGTTGGTTCATGGCTTCCCGTAATAGGGGGGCGAGTTTGGCGATTTGATTGGCGGGTGTGTCTTGGAAGAGGTCAGGATGGTATATGCCTACGCCGCTGAAGGTTAGCGCGATTCCCTCGGTTTTATTAGAGTGTACCTGTCCATCGGGAGAAATGGAAAAATCGCCCTCCGGATTGTGCGGAGGATTGGGAACTAACCAAATATGGGCCAGTAGGTTGGATGTTTGTAGGGATGCAGCAGCTTGTCGGGCGGAGTTGAAATCGATATCGGTCAGAATATCTCCGTTAATAACAAGGAAAGGGGCATCGCCCAGTAAGGGTAGGGCGGTAGCGATTCCACCGGCAGTCTCCAATCCGCCTGTTGATTCGGGGGAGTAGGCTATGTTGACTCCGTATTGCGCGCCGGTACCAAGTGTGGCTTCGATTTGTTCGCCTAGCCATGCGTGATTGATGACGATTTCGGTAAAACCTGCGTTTTTCAGACGACGTATATGCCAGCCGATGAGTGGTTCGCTGCCGACTTTTAGAAGTGGTTTGGGTGTATGGTCGGTCAGGGGGCGCATCCTTTCTCCGCGTCCTGCTGCCAGTATCATTGCTTTCATGGCTGTCCTTGTTTGGGATGGGATTGT
This sequence comes from uncultured Neisseria sp., assembly GCA_927911515.1. GTDB lineage: Bacteria > Pseudomonadota > Gammaproteobacteria > Burkholderiales > Neisseriaceae > Neisseria. The sequence continues at coordinate 5,833 of CAKMQH010000207.1, read as the reverse complement.
AGTCATTTGATGTGAAAGTATACAGTGTTGTGCCGTCAGGGTTCAAAGAGAGTGATGCTTTGGTTATTGGTGTATTGATTAGCTGTTGATGAGGGAATACGAAATCAAGAGGTCGTCTGAAAACAAAGATGGGTTTTCAGACGACCTTGTGTTTAGGCTAATGATTTGAATTGTCGGCGGAAATACAGCAGCGCCGGGTTGTCGGTGTGGGTAGTGGTGATTTCATCGATGCGGACATAAAAGATGAAATGTGTGCCGATTTCGTGTTGCTCGATAATGTGGCCGTGTAAATGAGCCAGTGCGCCTTCAACTTCGAGTTGACCGGTTTGCCCTCTATGCCAAATGTGGTATTCGAAGCGTTCTTCAGGGGAAAGGTTGGTAAGCCCTGCGAAGTGTTCGGCGACGTCTTGTTGATTTTCTGACAGGGTGTTGATACAGAGGTTTCGGTTTGCCTGCAATATGGGAATGATACCTGCCTGCCGGTTGATGCATAACATGACGGTAGGCGGCTCGTCGGTAATTGGCGCTACGGCTGTCATGGTAATGCCGTAACGTCCGGACTGCCCGTCTGTGGTGATGACGTGGACGCCTGCGGCGCAGGATGCCATAGCATCTCGAAATGGACTCTTGAGTGTGTGTGCGGAATCTGTCATTCAGTTTCTTTTATTTTAGTGCCTGCTCAATTTGCGCGAGTTGGAGCAGCAGCTCTTTCAGTTCGAGCATTTTTTCTTTGGATAAAATCTTTTCGATGGCGTCGTAGCGTTCGTCTACTTGCGCGCCTATGGTTTCGTACAGTTTTTCGCCTTCTTGGGTCAGCTTCAGGTAAACGCGGCGTTGGTCGTTGGACGGTTTCAGGCGTACTGCCAAACCTGCTTTTTCCAGTCGGGTCAGGATGCCGGTCAGGCTGGGGCGTAGGATACAGGCTTGGTTGGCGAGGTCTTGGAAGTCTAATGTGCCGTTTTCTGCCAAAAGACGGATGATGCGCCATTGTTGGTCGGTAATATTGGCTTGGTTCAGAATCGGGCGGAATTGGGTCATCAACGCTTCTCGGGCTTGAATCAGTCCAATATTGATAGATGCATGTTTAGATTGGTTAGGCATTATAAGTCTCCATTGTTATCAAAAATCAAACCGTTGAAGCGCGAGGCAGGTATGTAAAAGGCGTTTTTTGATTATAAGCCGTCATTGGGTCGGCAAGGATATATAGGAACAAAAGCATCATTGTTTGGGTATCTTGGGAATACGCTAAACAGTTTGTTTTGATAATAATGTTCCCAAGTTTTCTTATAATCCTATCTTAGTCTATTTTCTGTGCAATCTCAACAAAATCATCAAGTACGGATTTTTTGAGTAATTCGTTTCTTTAAAAAACGAATATATTTTGAAGCACTGGATATGCCGTATGGTATTTGGGTTCTTTATATTTTAAGGATTTTAATAGGGGCTTGGTCAGTAGAAGAGGTCCATCAGCCAGATTCGGCTGCGTAAGCCCCAGTAGCTGCTCAATCCTGAAGTGTGATGTATCATTTTGCCGTTTTTTAATCAAGATGATGGTCGGGGTAACGGCAATTTTCCAGTTGGCTGCCAATTGGTCGTCTGAATCATTAACTGTCGGAAATTGCAGTTGATGTTCCTTCATATAGGTTTGAATTTCCGTATCGGGGCCGGAATGTACGGCAACGCCGAGCGCAGGAATGCCGTTTTGATGTAAGCGGTCGATTGTCGGGGATGTGTATGAGCAGATATGGCACCATGTTCCCCAGAAGTAGACAACGGCAATGCGTTCTTTACTGAGTGTTTCAAGGGAAGTGCTGTTTCCATTGATAACATGGAGGGATTCTGATGAGGCTTGCATTGGCTGATTGGGCTTGCGCCACCAGTCAACGGCTACGGAAATCAGAATAAAGAGAAGGAGGGCTTGGATAAGGGATTTTAGATAAGGTAAGAGTCGTTTCATGTGGTGTCTGCATAAAACAGGCTGAATATGAGGGAATCTGTATGTACTGCTACAAGGTTAGCTTGTGGTATTCATCTGCGGCTTGCCCACCTTGTATCGGTATATTGGGCGTTCCTTTATAAACAGCCTGTCTCTATTTGAATCGTTGAAGTACGATATCAAAGTTTACAACGTGTTATGGTTATAGGTTTAGCGTTTTTTAAACTTGCGTGTATAAATTGCCAAGATAATGACGGCAAATACGGTGGAAGCAATCCAGCCCGCCGGTTCGCCGACGTTATACCAACCTGCTTTTGTCCGACAAAACCGGCCAGTGCGGAACCGCCGATGCCTAACAGGGTAGTCATGATGAAGCCTAAGTTGTCTCTACCCGGATGCAGGAATTTTGCCAATACGCCAATTACAAAGCCAATGATGATGGTAGTAAGCCAACCCATATTGCTTATCTCCTTATGTGTGTTGTGAGGAAGGTATGTGTGAAAGTGCAGTATACAGTGTTGTTTTGTCCTGCTGTGCCATCTTTACAGTTTATATCGTTGTCCCTTATGGTGAGGGTGGGTGGCAATATTATTTAGTCAGTATTGATTCATGCTAAAAGGTTGTCTGAAATCTGTTTCAGACGACCTTTTGACTTGCTGGGGCAAATTCTGATTATTGGGCAGCTTCAGCGTTTTCAGGAACTTCTGAGGCAGCTTCGCTTTCTTGTTCCAACATATTATCAGCAGATGAGTCTTGCTCAGGGAGGCTGTTGGCATCAAATTTTTCAGAAGGCATGTTGTTCATTGGTGCTTCATATGCAGGCTGTCCAAAATTGTGTTGCTGCATTACTGCGGCAGGAAAGCGTGCCATTATAAAAAATACTAGTGGAATCATGATAATGAGGCAAATCAGCATAAGCCACAAAGAAGCTTGCATGAAGTGTTTGCGGTTTTGTTGCCATCCCCAAATGCCCAAACAAATATCATGATAGGGTTCACTATAGGAATGGCGAGTATCAGGAATGTGATGATCCAATCCTTGACGGTCATGACTGCAGTGTCGTTGGGTACATTAACGTGCGGAGTGTTATGGAGTGTTATTTTGATCCATAAATAAACTACCTAAATGAAAGTAAATGAATAGGTTGGCAGCAGGCGGTTTTAATTTCTAATGTTTTAAAACGTGCTGAATGTTAAAGCGGTGACGCTGTGTAGAATCATTTTGCACGTTTACCTGACTGCCTGGTGGTTGCAACATATGTTTTATCCCAGCTGCAAGGATGGGAATGTTATCTTTCATTCCGTTTTCATGCAAGTGGATAGGGTGGGGTGTGTTGGATTTTGGGTAATATGTGAATGGATCTTGACGTGATAGCGTTTCGTTGCCGTGTCCTTATGAAATTCAATCCACTATGGGGGAGAAACTCAGGAACAAGTTGATGAGATTGGGTGAGATGCGGGTTGGTGCCGCAAAAGGAAATTTAATGTAAAGGTCTCTGAAAATGGGTTTTCAGACGACCTTGGGGATTTTGATTTATTCGGCGGCGGGTTTTACCGTGCTGCGGACATCGCCGCTTTTTTCTTTGTGTTTCAGCACCGCGCGGTCGAGCTTGTCCATCAGAACATCAATGGCGGCGTACATGTCTTGTTCAACGGCCTCGACGTGGAGGTCTTTGCCCGCCAGATGGATGTCTGCTTCAGCCTGTTGATTGAGTTTTTCAACGGAAAGGGTAATGGTAACGGAAATGGCGTTGGCTGCGTGGCGGTTGATGCGTTCCAATTTTTCGGAAACGTAGTTTTTGATGGCCTCGGTAACGTCGAAATTCAGACCGGTGATTTTCAGATTCATAATACAGCTCCTTCGGTGGGGTTCAGTCCGTCAGAAACGGAACGGGAAAACTGCGGTTTAAAACTGTCATTCGGTAAGTTTGCGTTTGTGTGCCGGCGGGATGTCGAGCGATTCCCTGTATTTGGCGACGGTGCGGCGGGCGATGTCTATGCCCTGTTGTTTGAGGAGGCGGACAAGGGTTTCGTCGGAATGGGGTTTGCTGCTGTCTTCGTTTTCGATAATCTGCCCCAAAACGGCTTTAATCGCGCCTTGGCTCAGGCCTTCTTTGTCGCCTTCGGAATTGACTGCCTGTGTGAAGAAATAGCGTAACGCAAATAGTCCGCGCGGGCAAGACAAATATTTTTGGTTGGCGGCGCGCGAAATGGTGCTTTCGGCAAGCCCCAATTCGGCGGCTGCGTCTTTCATGAGCATGGGTGCGAGTCCGATTTCGCCGAAGATGAAGAAGTCTTCCTGATTTTTGACGATGTATTCGGCAAGGCGGATGACGGTGCTTTTGCGCAGTTCGAGAGAGTCGATGCGCTGCTTGGCTTCGTTGATTTTTTCTTTCCACTCGGGTGCGCCGTCTTCTGCGGATTTCATCAGTTCGCAGTATTCGCGGTTGAGTTGCAGCTTGGGCCAGGCGGCTTCGTTGCCGATGACTTTCCAGCCGTCTTTGCCTTCTTTGACCCAAACGTCGGGCTGGATGTAGGCGGTCGGTTCGGAGGAGGCGAAACCGTAGGCGGGGTAGGGGTTGAGCGTGGCGATGATGTCGAGTGCGGCTTCTATGGTTTCGCTGTCGATTTCGGGAAAGAGTTTGCGGAAGCAGATGATGTTTTGTTTGCGGTTTTTGCCTAAATCGTGCAGCGAACTTTGGATGAGGTGGGCGGCAGCCTGACGCGCGGGGCTGGCGGGCAGGCGCATGAGTTGGAGCATCAGGGATTCGGTCAGGTCGGCGGCGGCAACGCCGGGCGGGTCGAAGGTCTGCAAAAGGTCGAGGGCGTTTTGCAGCTCGTCTTCGTCCAGCATCCATTCCAAGGGCGTGTTGTCGATAACGTCTTGAATGCTGTCGGTGAAATAGCCTTGGTCGTCCAGGAAGTCGATAAGGATGTGGACGTAGGCGGCTTCTTTGTCGGAAAGAGGGTGTTCGCACACTTGGGCGTGCAGGTATTGGTTGAAATCTTCTTCTTTGGCGATGTTGAGCCACGCATCTTCGGCATCGTCGCCGCCGAGGTGGTTGCTGCGCGGCATGGTGGTACCGTGATTGAACTCTGCGTCTGCAAATTCGTCGGCTTCGGGACGTTCGAGCAGGGGATTGTCCTGCAACCAGTCTTCGATCTCGCGTTCGAGTTCGATACCGGACATTTGCAGGATGCGCAGGGATTGTTGCAGACGTTGGTTGAGTTGTTGGGTCTGCCTAAGTTTGAGGCCGAGTAAGGTCATGGTGCAATGTATGTTGATTGGTTTTATGGTGGATTGGATTTGAAGCGGCGCGGCTTGGCTTACATTACGCTGTCAACTGCTTCTTGTTCATCCACTATGTGATTTCAGACGACGTTTGGTTTGGTAAGGAGGCGAAGAAGGGTCGTCTGAACGGATTTTGCGGTGTGTTTATAGGCGTTTGGTCAACGCTTTTTATTTTTTATCCTAGATGTGTATTTCAACATTTTGCCTTGCCGCCGTCAACTGACGAGGCATGTTTGAAGATGGGTATCCGGATATTGATGATGTGGGTTGGAGATTCGTTTGTTGATGGTTTTTATAAAAATTTAAATAAATCATATGGTTGATTGTATTCGGGATGTAATTGTTTGAACGGCGTGAGTTTCATTGTATATGAGGCTGGTTTTTGTCCGACGTGTCATTTGCGGGAAAAGGGATGCGGACATCGAATGATTTGGGATCATGAAACGGCATAAAGGTCGTCTGAAATCCTGTTCTCTAAAGCTTTGGGCTTTGTTGAGCCTGAATTTTCAGACGACCTTTATTCATTTACTGCTTATTTGTTTGTTCGGATGGGATTCCATCGGTGCAGACGAAAGGCAGTTCGGGCATGGATGCGGGCTGGAGTCG
>CAKMQH010000206.1 GCA_927911515.1 uncultured Neisseria sp. | reverse complement strand
GAAACAAGAATATAGTGGATTAAATTAATCAGGACAAGGCGACGAAGCCGCAGACAGTACAAATAGTACGGAAGCCGATTCACTTGGTGCTTCAGCACCTTAGAGAATCGTTCTCTTTGAGCCAAGGCGAGGCAACGCCGTACTGGTTTAAAGTTAATCCACTATAACATCCGAAACGATATGCGGCTTACCTGACAAACGAATCCACAAACTCGGCGCAGTCCTCGCTGCTACACCTTGTTTTTAAAGTCTTCAGATGTGCAAACAACTGCTGTTTCTCGCTGTCGCTTAGTTTATGTCCTTTATCATCAAGGACTTGGTTGTACTTAGGCGTATTTTTGACATCAAAACCACGGTTGATAAAGTAAACCGTTTCCTTACCAGCCGCATTGCGCACGGTAAGCATCATGCTGCCGCCGTCCAAAAGGATAGCGCATTTGTCTTCAACGATGGCAGTGTAGTCGGTGTACATGGCTGGTCTCGGTTTGGTTTGGCTGTACGCCGTTTGGCTCAATAAAACGGCGACAGCAATCGCAATGAAATGTTTCAACATGATTTGCTCCGTTTGCGTTTTCAGACGACCTCTTCCGATTTTCGGCTTCTATGCCGCATCGGACGATTCTTCCTTGACCGCTTCCAGCAGCGGTATCAACAGCTCTTCCACCAATCTTTGGAACAACGCTCCTTCCGCCGGCTCGGTGTCTTCGTTGCCGAACACTAGGGCGACTTCGGTATAGTCTTTTTGCCCTTTGCTGACTTTGTTGCCGTGATAGCTTTCCTTGGCTTTGTTCAGGGCATCTTCCCAGCTCTGTTTTTTGCCGTAGGCTTCGGCGGTGGCGAGGCTGGTTTTGGCGAAGAAAGGCAGCGGGCGCGTTTGTCCGAGGTTGAAGAACGTCAGCCATTTTTGCAGCATTTGTTGCGCGTGGCTGCTGGATATTTCGGGATAAATCATTGTTTCTTCGGGCTGAACGATATGGGTTTGGCGGGTTTCGGTTTCAGACGACCCTACTGCCGACTCTACCGAGCAAAAGATTAAATGTTCGAGCAAGAGGGCGATGCGCTGCGGGGCGTTGGGTTTGCGGTCGAGGTAGAACACTTGGCCGCATTGGTACAGGTTGCCGAGGCTGCCTTGCAGGGTTTGCCCGTCGAACTGGATTTCGTAGGCGAAGGGCGGCAGTTTGGGGCTTTGCAGCAATTCGCCGTCTATGCGTTTGGCGGCGGCTTGGAAATTCTGCTGCCACAATTTACCCAATTCGCCGGCGGGCAACAGGCTTTCGGCGTCGAGGCGGACGGCGGTTTCTTGAAAGTCTTGGTTGTGGCGGCGGGCGTCGAGATAGGCGGCGGCAATTTTGTCGGCGCGTTGCGGCTCAAAGGGTTCGGCGGATTCCCATGCTTCGTCGCGGTAGGGTTCGCGCCAGCCTAGGGTTTGTTGCAGCCATGCTTTGACGGGATTTTTCCAGAAGCGGATAAAGTCGTCCTGCCAGACGGTCGGTGCGGGGCTGTTTTCTTCGAGGGCTTCGCTGAAAAACGGACGCGCCTGTTCGCGCGGGCGGTTGAGGGCTTCGGCGTAGTCTTGCCGCGTGCTGAAGAGGTCGTCTGAAATGTTGTCTGCGATGAAATAGCGGTGGGAGAACGGTTGCAGGGGATGTTGCTCGACCCAGTGTTCCGCCAGCTCTTTGCTGCGCCGTCCGGTCATGGCGGCGACGGTGTCGATGAGTTCGCTGACGAGGGCGGATGGGGCGAGTTCGTCGTCGTTGCGGATGCTGCGGCCGACGTAGGAGAGATAAAGGATGTCGCGCGCGCTGATGATGGCTTCGAGGAAGAGGTAGCGGTCGTCGTCGCGGCGGGCGCGGTCGCCTTTTTGCGGGTGTTTGGCAATCAGGTCAAACACGGCGGCTTTGGTGTTGCGCGGGAAATCGCCGTCGTTCAGCCCCAATAGGCAGATGACTTTAAACGGCAGGCTCCGCATCGGTACCATGCTGCAAAAGGTGATGCCGCCGCGCAGGAATCCTGTTTGGCTTTCGCTGCCCAAGAAGCGGCGGATGTGGCGGATGACGGTGTGTTGCGGCAAAGTACCGCGAAAGCCTGCCAACTCGGTTTCTTCCTGCCATTTTGCCAACGCCTGCTCAAACTGCTGCAAGGCGTATTGGTCGTCGGCGTCGGGCAGGAACAATGACTGCACCAAATCGCGGCAGCGTTCCGTCCATTCTTCCGCCGCTGCGGGTTTGCGCCACTCGGCGGCGAGGCGGGACAGCGTGCGGATGAAGGCGGCAAAGCGGCCGAACACATCAAGGCGGTTGACATCGCCATGCCACGCGCTGACGTTTTGCCAGAGTGAGCTGCCGTCGTCGGGCAGCATCCAACCCAACACGATGCGTTCCAACGCCTGCTGCCAGGTGAACAGATTGTCCGCCGCGCCGCGCATCGTTCCGTCCAAACCCCAATGCACGTTCAATTCGGCAATGGTGTCGTGCAGCAGCGGCAAATCGTCCGCCGTCAGCCCGAAACGGCGCAGCACCAAACCGCTTTCCAACAGCGGCAGCACTTTATCGACTTCAAACCGGCTTTCCAGCAAATCCAGCGTCTGCTCCAGCGCGTAAAGCAGCGGCTGGCGGCGGCTGAGTTTCACGTCCGACACCGAATACGGCAAAGCCTGCGCCCCGCCCTGTGCCTGCCCGAACACCGCCTCGATAAACGGGCTGTACGGTTCGATGTTCGGCGTCAAAACGGCAATATCGTGCGGCTGCCAGTCGGGATGTTCGTGCAGAATCCGCAACAGCTTGTCTTTCAAAATCTGCAATTCGCGCAGGGGGCTGTGTGCCGACACGATACGGACGGAGCCGTCATCCAACAAATCCGCGCGGCTGTGTTCAGACGGCATACGCAGGTTTTGAATATCGTTTTGCAGGCAGTGCAGCAGCGTGTCGTCTGAAACTTCTTCAAACACAGGCTGCTCCTCCAAGCCGATTTCCGTCAGAAAATCAAAAAAATCACGCCCCTGCTTGCCCAACGATGCCAACAACGGATGCCCCGTCTGCGACAAATCCGCATCGTCGCCGCCCTTCAAAAGCTGCGCCGCCTCAATCACATTGCCCCAATACTGATCGCTCGGATTGAGCGCGAACACAAACACATCGCAATGTTCCGAAATTTTCTGCAAAAGCTGCAAATACATCGGCGCCATCGTCGAAATGCCGAACACGAAAAACCGTTCGGGTAGGTGCGCCTTATCCAAAGACGACAGCAGCTTTTCCCACAGCGCCACACGGTGCGGCGCGGATTGGTTGCCGTCGTCCAAATAGCGCCAAAGCTGCGCCTGCCAGACTTCGTCGTCGCCCAGCTCCAGAAGTTTGCCTTCCTGCCAGGCATCAATCCACTGCGGTCGGTACACCAGATACTGGTCGAAAATATCCGCCAACTGCCCCGCCACTGATAATCCGCCGACTCGCCGCTGCCCAAATAGCTTTGCAAAATAGAGCGGACGTTTTCAAATTCAGAGGTCGTCTGAAAATACTCACTATGGAACAAATCCCAAAGCCGCCAGCGCATCACCTCCGGCGAAAACGGACTGAGCGCGGGAATATCGGGAATCAGCTTCTGCATCAACTGCCACGTCAAACCCGCCGGCAGGCTGAATTGCAAATTCGCCGCCACCCCCAGTTCGCGCGCCAGATAAACACTCAAATAACGCCGCATCCCCTGACTCTGCACCACAATCTGTTCCGCCGCCAAAGCAGACTCAAGCGGTCTGACCCTTTGGATTTCGGCAAACAGGGCGGCTAATGATTCGAGGCGGTTGGATTGGTAGAGGTAGAACATGGCGATTAAGAGCAAAATGTTAAGAAGGCAGGACAGATTATAAAGTCCCTTGATTTCTCTGCAAGCGCAACCATATAGCCGTCAACCCATCATTCAGAAAAACAGAGGAATTTATGCCGCAAACCGACATCAACCACGCCGATATCCGCACGCGTTTCATCTTTGACGATATGCCTGTACGCGGTCTGCACGTCCGCCTTGAAAATGTGTGGGAACACATCGTTGAACAAAAACACTACCCTGCCGCCATCCGCCGTGCTTTAGGCGAACTCCTCGCGGCGGGCGCGCTTCTCTCCAGCAACCTTAAAAACGAAGGTACGCTCATTGTCCAAGTACAGGGACAAGGTCGTCTGAAAATGCTTGTGGTCGAAGCCACGTCCGACAACACCGTTCGCGCTACCGCCCGCTGGGATGAAACCGCAGACATCCGTGACGACGAAAGCCTGACCGACCTTTTGGGCAGCAACAGCGTTTTCGTACTCACGCATCAACCCAAAGATGCCGAACCATGGCAAGGCGTTGTCCCGCTTGAAGGCGACGACATCGCCCAAATGCTGATGAACTATATAAAACGTTCCGAGCAGCTTGACACCTATATTACCCTCGCCGCCTCCGATCATGTCAGCGGAGGATTGTTAGTACAACGTCTGCCCGAAGAAGAACTCGACGCGGCATCATGGGAGCTTATCAGCACACTGACCCAAACGTTAACACCGGAAGAACTAACCACCCTAGACGCACAACACGTTCTCTATCGTCTCTATCATGAAACTCCTCCACGAGTTTTCGATCCCGAAAGCATCGAATTTGCCTGCACCTGCTCGCACGGCAAAGTCAGCGATATGCTGCTTATGTTAGGCGGAGAAGAAGTTGGCGGAATAGTTGCCGAACAAGGCAGCATCCAAATCGATTGCGACTTTTGCCACACCAAATATGTCTTTGACGAAACGGACGTTAACGCGCTCTTTGGCGCGGAGGTAGTCGGCATATTCCGCAAAGAAGGCGACCGTTTCCAGTAATCGGTTTCATTCGCTGCGCACAGCAAGGCTACCCACAAGCCCGCTACCTTTTCAGACGACCTATTCTTCCTCCCCAACCCCTCTAGATGCCACCGTCTATCCCGTTCTGACGGTGAATGAAGCGGGACAGATATGACGTCATACCCGTCAACACAAAGGCCGCCCGAATCCTCGAGGGGTTCGGACGGCCTTTTGATAAGCCGTCTGTTGCGCACACTCCCATTCGGGAATGCGGCATCAAACTTATTTCTTAGCGGCAGGCACGGCGGTTTTAGCCGGTGCGGCCGGCGCGACGGTTGCTTCCGCCTTCAGTTTGGAGAAGATGCCCTCACCGATACCTTTGACGTTTTTCAACTCCTCCACCGATTTGAAGGCACCATGCTGCTGACGGTAGTCCACGATGGCTTTGGCTTTGGCAGGGCCGATACCGGGCAGTGCTTCCAATTCTGACGGGGAGGCGGTATTGATGTTCACGGCGGCCAGCGACAGCGAAGCGGTCAGCAGGGACAGCGCGGCAAAGAGGAATTTTTTCATGAGCGGTTCTCCATAGTTTGTTTGTGAAAGCAGACGGTGCCTATGTGTTCGGCACCGTAAAATAGTTGGCTATCATATCCGTCTTACCGTTTCCGTTCAAACGATACTTAACGATTTCCTGGTTTACTATCTCTTTGTGTATTTATTCTGCAACATTCCTATTTTACCCGCCCTCTTCCCGTCCGTCACATCCCTATACCTGCTGACCCTACCCTCACCGTAACCACCCTATCGTCACTCGTCAACAAGTCGCTCCATCATCAGAAGGTAGCGGCAAACACGGCTTCAAGTAAAAGTTTAGTGGATTAACTTTAAACCAGTACGGCGTTGCCTCGCCTTAGCTCAAAGAGACGATTCTCTAAGGTGCTGAAGCACCAGTGAATCGGTTCCGTACTATTTGTAATGTCTGCGGCTTCGTTGCCTTGTCCTGATTTTTGTTAATCCACT
>CAKMQH010000205.1 GCA_927911515.1 uncultured Neisseria sp. | reverse complement strand
CATGCCGAGACCTTTGCAAAAATAGTCTGTTAACGAAATTTGACGCATAAAAATGCGCCAAAAAAATTCAATTGACTAAAACCTTCCTAATATTGAGCAAAAAGTAGGAAAAATCAGAAAGGTTTTGCATTTTGAAATGAGATTGAGCATAAAATTTTAGTAACCTATGTTATTGCAAAGGTCTCATGCCGTCATTCCCGCGCAGGCGGGAATCCATTGGAAACGCTAGGCGACGGTGGGTTTTAAAAATAACTCACCGTAATGTGGGCTTTGCCCACGGACAGGGTTTGATGACGCGCAGGTGTAAAGATAACCGCGTTATTTACATCACAAAGGTCGTCTGAAAACCTTGTCTTTACGGGTGGTAGTGAAAACATAGAGCCTGTTCTAAAAGGTGTTTTCGCTATCTTCATCCGTGGGCAAAGCCCACGCTACGCTGTAAGTCTAAGGAATAGGGGTTTTAAAAACGGTTGCTGAAATTCAAAAATGGATTCCCGCCTGCGCGGGAATGACGGCATGGAGGATTTTTGTTTAATTGATGGGCTGTTTTTGTGGGAAAAGCCCGCATTACAGCTTGAAAAACAAACAGCCGTAGCGTGGCTTTGCCCACGGATTGTTTTTTGGAAAGCAAAGGTCGTCTGAAAGCCTGCGTACAGGTTTCAGAGACCTTTTATATTTTCGCGGGCATAGCCCACGCTACAATTTACCTGTGGATTGGATTTCCGACGCACAAGGTCGTCTGAAAACCCAACCTTACAATCTGTCCTTACGAGCGGTAGTCTGCGTTGATGGAGACGTAGTCGTGCGACAGGTCGCAGGTATAGACGGTGGCGGCGGCTTGTCCGCGGTGGAGTTTGATGCGGACGGTGATTTCGTCTTTCGCCATCACTGCCTGTCCTTGTTCTTCGGTGTAGCTTGCGGCGCGGCCGCCGTTTTCGGCAACCAATACGTCGTCCAGATACATTTCAACGGTGTCTGTGTCCAAATCGGCGATGCCGGCGTAACCGATGGCGGCGAGCAGTCTGCCGAGGTTGGGGTCGGAGGCGAAGAAGGCGGTTTTGACCAGCGGCGAGTGGGCGACGGCGTAGGCGACTTGGCGGGCTTCGTCGCGGGTTTTGGCGTTTTCGACGCGGACGGTGATGAATTTGGTTGCGCCTTCGCCGTCTCGGACGACTGCTTGGGCAAGCTCGAGGGCGAGGCTGCCGAGCAGGTCTTTGAGCTGTTTGTAGCGCGGGTCGGCGATGTTGTCGATTTCGCTTTGGCTGTTTTTGCCGGTGGCGATGATGACGAAGCTGTCGTTGGTGCTGGTGTCGCCGTCAACGGTGATGGTGTTGAAGGTTTCGTCGGCGATTTCTTGGGTCATCAGTTGGAGGATGGGTTGGGAAACTTTGGCATCGGTGGCGATGAAGGAGAGCATGGTCGCCATGTTGGGGTGGATCATGCCGGAGCCTTTGGCGATGCCTGTGGCGCGGACGGTGTGTTTTTCGCCGACGCTGCCTTCGCGCGAGGCGGATTTGGGTACGGTGTCGGTGGTCATGATGGCGCGTGCGGCGTCTGCCCAGTCTGCGGGTTGCATTTTGGGCAGGGCGGCGACGATTTTATAGACGGGCAGAGGCTCGAGGATGACGCCTGTGGAGAAGGGAAGGACTTGGGAGGGTTTGCAGCCGGTTTGTTCGGCGGTGGCGGCGCAGGTTTCGATGGCGTCGATTCTGCCTTGCGCGCCTGTGCCTGCGTTGGCGTTGCCGGTGTTGATGATGATGGCGCGCACGCCGTCTTCGTCGAAGAGGTGTGATTTGGCGATGTGGACGGGGGCGGCGCAGAAGCGGTTGGTGGTAAAGACGGCACCGACGGTGTTGCCGCCGGAAAGTACCATCAGGGTCAAGTCGGCGCGGTCGGCTTGTTTGATGCCTGCGCGGGCGGTGAAGAGTTGGACGCCGTCGATGTTCAGCAGTTGGTCTGCGGTTTTTTCGGTGAGGTTGACTGCCATTTTGCTGCTCCTTTGTTTGGGGTTGTTGTTGATTTGGTTTTCAGACGACCTTTTGGTTCATCGGGGTCGTCTGAAAAGTGTTCAGAACCCTAATACGGGGATGATAATCGGGGCAATGGCGGCGGTCAGTACGCCGTTGAGGGTCAGCCCCAGCCCTGCGTATGCCGCCATGCGCCGGCTGCGTTCGAGCGAGGCGGCGATGCCCATGGCGTGTGAGGCGGTGCCGAGCGACATGCCAACCGACGAGGGCATGACGACGGTGTTTTTAAGTACGGTATAACCGGCTATCTGTCCGACCAGTCCGGCGACGATGACGGTGGCGGCGGTGATGGCGGGGATGCCGCCTATGGTGCGGGTGATTTCGATGGCGATGGGGTTGGTCACGGATTTGGCGGCGAGCGAGAGGACGACTTCGCGTTCCGCGCCCAGCCATTTGGCGAAATACATGCCCGTGATGATGCCGGTAACGCTGCCGGCGAGCTGCGAGACGATAACAGGCAGCCACTGGCTGAAGATTTTTTTGACGGTTTTGATAGAGCGGGACGGCAAGCGCGACGACGGCGGGTTTGAGCCAGAAGTCGATAAACTGCGCGGCATCGTGGTACACGGCGTAATCGATGTCGAGGATTTTAAGGTAGGCAATCAGGGTAACGGTGCTGATTAAGACGGGGTTGAGCAGCAGGTAGCCCGTCCGTGCGCGAAGGAGGAGTGCCAATGCGTAAACCGCCAGCGTCAGGAAAAGCAGGACGCTGGGCTGTTGCCACAGGGAAAGGATGCCGTCCATCAGATTTTCTCCCGTATCCATTGGTGTACCTTGCCCGTAACCAACAAGACGCACACGGTGCTGGCGGCGGCGGAAACGAGTATCGACAGCCAACTGTCGGCAATCAAATCCAAATAGCTGATGACGGCGACGCAGGGTGGCACGAGGAAAAGCGTCAGGTTTGCCATCAGTGCGTCGGTAAGCTGCTGCAACCACTCGGCTTTCACCCACCCCGCCTGAAGCATGGCAAACAAAATGCCCATGCCGATGATGCTGCCGGGCAATTTGATGCCCGTAAGGTAGGCGGCGGTTTCGCCGAGCGCGAGCAGCCGAGCAGGACGAGCAAGGCGCGGATGGTGTGCATGGGTCGGGTTTCCTCTATGGTTTGCCGGTTTGCGGACGGGCGATTTATGAATCTTTGTTAATATAGTGGATTAACTTTAAACCAGTACGGCGTTGCCTCGCCTTGCCGTACTATCTGTACTGTCTGCGGCTTCGTCGCCTTGTCCTGATTTAAATTTAATCCACTATAATTGAATCATAACGCCCTTGGGGTCCTTGGATCGGATTTCAAGTGCAACACTAGTGTATCAGTGGTTTGAAC
>CAKMQH010000204.1 GCA_927911515.1 uncultured Neisseria sp. | reverse complement strand
CCTGATTTAAATTTAATCCACTATATCAGCTTCTGAAGGCAGATACGGAAACCCGGGCAACAGGATATTTATATTTGTGTAAATTCTGCGTCAATTTCCGTCAAGATTTGCTCCAGCTCTTCTTGCCACAAAAGCCAGTTTTCTTCTATTTGTGTTAATTTTACTTTAATTTCTGTTAATTGTGTGAGTGTTTGTTGTAATTTTGTTTTATTTTCGTCCGAATAGGCTTCTTCTTGTGCCAAAAATGCTTCACATGACGTTTGAATTTCAGAAAGCTGTGCCATTTCTTTTTCGGCTTTGTCGATTTTCTGTTGTATCGGCTTGCCGCGTCGGGCTTTTTCTTGACGGATTTGCGCTTCGATACGCTTGGTGTCTTTGCGGTTTTGGCTTTGTGCGGAAGCAGCAGGCGCTGCTGTGGCGTTTTCCTGTGCCAACCGCCATTGACGGTAGTCGTTTAAGTCGCCATCAAAGTTTTTCAGACGACCTTTGTCAATCAGGAGAAAGCTGTCGGTAGTCGCTTCGAGCAGGCTGCGGTCATGCGACACGACGATTAAGGCGCCTTGAAAACTTTGCAACGCGAGCGTCAGGGCGTGGCGCATATCCAAGTCCAGATGGTTGGTCGGTTCGTCAAGCAGCAGCAAATTTGGCTTTTGCCAAATAATCATCGCGAGGGCGAGACGGGCTTTTTCTCCGCCGGAAAAAGGTTCGGTTTTCTGCAACGCCATGTCGCCGACAAAGTTGAAGCCGCCGAGGAAATTTCGGATTTCTTGTTCGCGCACTTCGGGAGAAAGCTGCTGAATGTGCCAAACAGGGCTTTGGTCGGCGCGGATGGTATCGAGTTGGTGTTGGGCAAAATAGCCGATATTGAGTTTTTCGGAACGGATGATGCTGCCGGAGAGCAAATCGATTTTGCCCGCCAAGGCTTTGATAAACGTAGATTTACCGCTGCCGTTAACACCTAATAGCCCGTAACGTGCGCCGCTTTCCAGCGACAGGGTAATGTCGTGCAGGACGGTTTTGCCTTCGTACCCCAAATCAGCGTGTTCCAGCTTCAGCAAGGGATTGGGCAGATGGTCGGGATTGTAAAACTCGAAGGAAAACTCGCTGTCCAGATGCGCGGGAGCGATGCGTTCGAGCTTCGCCAATGCCTTCATACGGCTTTGCGCTTGAACGGCTTTGGTGGCTTTGGCTTTGAAGCGGTCGATAAAGGATTGCAGATGTTTGATTTGCGTCTGCTGTTTGACATAGGCGGCTTGTTGCTGCGCCAGACGTTGCGCGCGTTCGTTTTGGTAAAAATCGTAATTGCCGCCATATTGCGTGAGCTTTTGCTGGGACAATTCAATAGTTTGAGTGGTTGCCGCATTGAGGAAATCACGGTCATGGGAAATGATGATTTGCGTGCAGGGTAAAGAGGCAAGATGGTTTTCCAGCCACAAAACGGTTTCCAAATCCAAGTGGTTGGTCGGTTCGTCAAGTAAGAGCAAATCGGCGCGGCAAATTAAGGCTTGCGCAAGGTTCAGACGCATACGCCAGCCGCCGGAAAAAGATTTGACGGGGTGGCTGTGTTCTTCTTGCGAAAAACCCAGCCCGTTCAACAATTTCGCCGCACGAGCCGGCGCGGTATAAGCGTCGATTTCTTCCAATTTGGCATGATATTCCGCTTGTTTCATGCCGTCATTTTGCGCTTCCGCCTGCGCTAAGGTCGTCTGAAAAGCCTGCAACTCGGCATCGCCCTGCAAAACGTAGTCCAACGCAGAGATGTCCAAGTCAGGCGTTTCTTGGGAAACGGAAGCAATCCGCCAATTTTTCGGAATCGAGATATCGCCGCCATCCTGCGTGATTTCACCCTTGATTAAGGCAAACAGACTCGATTTGCCCGTCCCGTTTTTACCGATCAAACCAACGCGCTGACCAGGATTAACGGTGGCGGTGGCTTTGTCGAGCAGGACTTTCAAACCGCGTTGCAGGGTGAGGTTCTTGATTTCAATCATGATGGTAAGGGACGGGCAGAAAAATGGGAAAGGCGGTATTTTATAGCGAAAACAGCGTGATGTCGCCGTTCGTTGGTGCCGTAGCGTTTCAACGTGAATCCATGATGGAAAAAGGTCATCTGAAAACGGCTGATGTTTTAGCGAAACCCACTATATCCGTTTACAGACGACCTTTGATGTAACGAAACGGCTTAATGTCGATAATCTGCCGAATCTTTACGGATTTGCCGCAGGAATTTCTGCGTGCGTTCGTGTTTGGGGTGTTCGAACAATTCTTTCGGACTGCCCTGCTCTACGATGACGCCGCCGTCCATGACGACGACGGTAGTCGCCACTTCAAGCGCGAACTTGATTTCGTGGGTCACGACGACCATCGTCCAGCCTTCTTGCGCCAATTCTTTCATGGCGTTCAACACGTCTTGCACCAATTCAGGATCCAGCGCGGAAGTGGGTTCGTCAAACAACATCAACTCAGGCTGAATCGCCAATGCGCGGGCGATGCCGACGCGCTGTTGTTGACCGCCGGAAAGTTGGTAGGGATAAAGATTAACCTTATCGCCTAAGCCGACTTTTTCCAACAATTTCAGAGCTTCTTCGCGCGCTTGGGCGGCAGGTTTGCCCTGTACGGCAACCGGACCTTCCATCACGTTTTCCAAAGCGGTTTTGTGCGGGAAGAGGTTGTATTGTTGGAACACCATGCCAGATTTGCGGCGCAGAGCTAAAATGTCGTGCTTTGTCGGTTTTTTAGAAAAATCGATTTTCAGCGGTCGCTCGTTGTCGAACTCGATTTGCCCGTCTTCTGGCATTTCCAGCGCGTTTAAGCAGCGAAGAAACGTCGTTTTCCCGAGCCGGAAGGTCCGAGGATGACGACCACCTGCCCTTTGCCCACATCCAAATCGATGCCGCGCAAAATGGTGTTTTCGCCGAAGGTTTGCGGATATTGCGGATTTTAATCATGGCTTTCCCTTATTTGGCGACATAGCGGTCGAAGCGTTTTTCCAAGCGCGCCTGAATCAGGAACAGCACTTTGCAGAAACACCAGTAAACCAAAGCGGCTTCGATATAGATGGGCACGAAGTCGTAGGTGCGGTTTGCCGTTTCCTGCGCGACGCGGAACAATTCCGTTACCGTTACGACCGCCGCGAGCGAAGTGTTTTTGAACAAGCCGATAAACTCGTTGCTCAAAGGCGGCACGGCGACGCGGAATGCCTGCGGCGCGACGATGCGGCGGAAGGTCTGCATATAGGTCATGCCGATGGAGAAACCCGCCTCCCACTGCCCTTTCGGCACGGACAAAATCGCCGCACGGATGGTCTCGGAAGCGTATGCGCCGACATTGAGCGAGAAGCCGATGATGGCGGCGGGAATCGGATCGATGAAAATACCGACGGACGGCAGCCCGTAAAACACAATCACAAGCTGCACCAACAGCGGCGTCCCCCTGATGATGGAAATATAAGTTTCCACCAGTTTCAGCAGGATTTTCCGAACGATGCCGCCTGAAGGCATAATCCGCACCAAAGCCACGGCGATGGCAATCACCATCCCGATCAGGAACGACGCCACCGCCAGCGGCAGCGAGACCATAAAACCGGCTTTGACCATAGGCAAAAACGCGCTGACAATCATATCGGCGCGTGTTTCCGTCATAAACGGCAGCGAAGCAAGAAAATTATTTAACACTGATGTCTTTTCCGAAGAATTGTTCGCCCAGTTTTTTCAGCGTGCCGTCGGCTTTCAGCTCGTTGATTGCCGTACTGAATTTTGCCACGACTTCGTCATTGCCTTTATTGACAATCAAGCCGGAACCGACTTTTTCATCGGCAGGCGCAGACCAAACGATTTTCACGCCAGCATTTGGG
>CAKMQH010000203.1 GCA_927911515.1 uncultured Neisseria sp. | reverse complement strand
GCGTTGCGAAGAGTTGGTCGGGATGGACTTCGAGCTGTTGAGCACTTTGCCGCGCAGGGCAAAATCGCCTGCGTCGCCTTGTCGCGGGCGAGTTTGGCCGAGCCGCCGGCGGAGTCGCCTTCCACCAAAAACAGCTCGTTTTCGCGGATGTCTTCGCTTTCGCAGTCGGTCAGTTTGCCGGGCAGGACGGCAACGCCGCTGCCTTTTTTCTTTTCGATTTTTTTTAACCGAACGCATCCGCGCCTGTGCCTGACGGATGGCGAGTTCGGCGATTTTTTTGCCGAAGTCCACGTTTTGGTTCAGCCACAATTCCAAAGGGTCGCCCGATACGGCGGCAACGAGTTTCAACGCGTCGCGGTTGGTCAGTTTGTCTTTGGTCTGACCTTGGAACTGCGGGTCGAGGACGCGGGCGGAGAGGACGAAGGCAGTTTTGCTGAACACGTCGTCGCTTTGCACTTTCACGCCGCGCGGTAAGAGGTTGTGCAGATTGATGAAGTTGTTGACGGCGTTGAACACGGCTTGTTTCAAGCCTGCTTCGTGCGTGCCGCCCAGCGGGGTGGGGATGAGGTTGACGTAGCTTTCGTTGGCGCACGAGCCTTCTTCCAGCCAGGTCAGGGCAAACGCGGCGCCTTCGCCGATGCTGAAATCGCCGTTGTGATCGTCTGAAATGTAGTTTTCGCAAGAGAACAACGGTACGGCTTCCTGTGCGTCGGCAATCAGGTCGGTCAGATAGCTTTTCAGACCGTCGGGGTAATGCCAAGTTTGGGTGTGCGCTTCGTCTTCGCCTTTGACCGGGCGGGTCAGGGAAACGCGCACGCCCGGCAGTAGCACGGCTTTGGCGCGCAGCAGGCGTTCGAGTTCGGGAATGCTGTAATTCGGGTTTTCAAAATATTTGCCGTCCGGCCAGACGCGCACTTCGGTGCCGCTGTCTTTGACGGCGCATTTGCCCACTTCCGCCAACGGTTCGACCACGTCGCCGCCGGCAAACACGATGCGGTGGATTTTGCCTTCGCGTTTGACGGTTACCTCAAGGCGGGTGGAAAGGGCGTTGGTGACGGACACGCCCACGCCGTGCAGGCCGCCTGAAAAGGCATACGCACTGCCGCCGTCTTTTTTATTGAACTTGCCGCCCGCGTGCAGACGGGTAAACACGAGTTCGACCACGGGCACGCCTTCGACAGGGTGCAGCCCGACGGGAATGCCGCGTCCGTTGTCGTGTACGGAAAGCGAACCGTCGTCGTGGATGCGCACGTCGATTTCAGTAGCGAAACCGCCCAACGCTTCGTCCGCCGCGTTGTCGATGACGTTCTTGGCAGATGTGGGTCGGGCTGTCGGTGCGGGTGTACATGCCGGGACGTTCTTTGACCGGCTCCAAGCCTTTGAGGACGGTGATGCTGGATTCGCTGTATTGGTTGTTTTTAGTCATAGGGGAAGAGGTCGTCTGAAAGGAAGAACAACGCTTTCAGACGACCTGAAAGCGTTGCGTTTCGTTGTTTTATCGGTTGTCAAAAGGTAGGCGCGCGGTAAAGTCTTCGTAGCTTTCCATGCCGCGCAGGAAGCGGGAGGAGAGTTCTTTCAATGCCCCCAAGTAAACGTCGCGTTTGAAATCAATCACTTCGTCAACGGGAGCCCAATATTGGTGCCAACGCCAGCCGTCAAATTCGGGATGGTGGCAGGCGCGCAGATTGATGTCGCTGTCGCGCCCGATCAGCCGCAAAAGATACCAAATCTGCTTCTGTCCGCGATACGAACCGCGCCATTCGCGGCGTACCCAATGGCTCGGCACGTCATAACGCAGCCAGTCTCGCGTGCGGCCGACGATTTTTATGTGTTGCGGCAACAGCCCGACTTCTTCGTACAGCTCGCGGTACATGGCGGTTTCGGGGCTTTCGCCCGGCTTGATACCGCCTTGCGGAAACTGCCAAGAATGTTCGCGCACACGCTTGCCCCAAAAGACTTCGTTGCGGTTGTTGATTAAGATGATACCGACATTGGGGCGATAGCCTTCTCTGTCTAACACGGTGTCGCCCTTCGTTAAATTCAATCGTGCGATTTTCCCATAAATCGGGCGGGTTTGACAAATCTGAGGTCGTCTGAAAACCTGTCGTGCCTGTTTTCAGACGACCTTTTTGGGGTTTGTGGGTAATGATGGGGAAACAGGGCATGTGGTTTGACGATATGTTTATGCAGGCTCGGCTCTGCGGATGAGATTTAATCTTTTGATTTTTATTGTGGATGGTCTTTGATTTCAGATGGATTCGCGTCTATGCGGGAAAGAGGGCAGGGCGGTTGCTTTCTGCTTTCATTTGTGATGGTTCTGCCGGTTGCCGTTTTGAACAATGCCTGATGTAAACGCAAAGGTCGTCTGAAACCTGTTTCTCGGGTTTCAGACGACCTTTTTTCATTAAAGCGGATTACGCTTCGCTTTGCGCTTCTTCTTTTTCAACGGCAACGGATTCGTCGCTCAAAGTGCCTTTGGTGGACGGGGTTTGTCCTGCCATGCGCGGGTCGTATTCTGCTGCCATGCGCAGAGCGCGGCCGAAGGCTTTGAATACGGTCTCAGCTTGGTGGTGGGCGTTGCTGCCGCTGAGGTTGTCGATGTGTAGGGTCATCATGCTGTGGTTGACGACGCCGTGGAAGAATTCTTCAAACAGGTCAACGTCAAAACGTCCGATGAGGGCACGGGTGAAGTCGATGTTGTACACGAGTCCGGGGCGGCCGGAGAGGTCGATGACAACGCGGCTCAAGGCTTCGTCGAGCGGAACGTAGGCATGTCCGTAGCGGCGGATACCGGCTTTGTTGCCCAAGGCTTGTTTCAGGGCTTGTCCGAGTACGATACCGATGTCTTCTACGGTGTGGTGGTCGTCGATGTGCAAATCGCCTTTGCAGGTGATGTCGAGGTCGATCATGCCGTGACGGGCGACTTGGGCAAGCATATGCTCAAGGAAGGGAACGCCGGTGTCGAGGCGGTATTGTCCGGTGCCGTCAAGATTGAGCTGAGGGTGATTTGGGTTTCGCTGGTGTTGCGGGTGATGCTGACTGCGCGGCCTTCTGCGGGCATATGGAATGCCGGTGCGGCGGCTGCGGCAGCTTGGGCAGCACGCTCTTGGCGGGCGGCTTCGGCGGCTGCGGCTTTTTCTTTATCTTTGCTGTGGTCGCGGTTTAACCAGCCTTTGCGTTTGTGCATACCGGCTTCGAGTTTGGCGGCAAGGCTGGGGCGGATGCCGCGCGCTTTTTCGTCTTCTGCCTGCTCTTCAAGGCGGCGTTTCAATTGGGACAGGGATGCCGCGTTGTCGTAACCGCATTTGCGGGCAAGTTTGGTCAGCGAACCTGCTTCTTCGACAAGCTGCAGGAAATTGGCAAGGTGGAGTTGAGTGATGGTCATAATTTTACTCTCTGTGGGGTTTTAAAAAAGTCAGGCATAAAGCTTGCGGATAATATCCAGTACGGCATCGTTTTGCTCGGGACTGCCGATGGTAATGCGGACGCACTCCGCCAAAAGCGGATGCGTACCGTGGAGTTTCTTAATCAGGATGCGGTTTTCTTTAAGCGTGTTAAACAATGCGTCTGCATCGGGAACGCGCACGGTAATGAAATTCGCTTCGCTGGGGAAGGCTTTCAGACGACCTATGGCGGACAATTCGCTGAAAACGCGTTCGCGCTCGGCTTTTAAAATATCGATGGTCGTCTGAATCGCGTCGTGGTGTTGCAGGGCGAATTTGGCGGTCGCCAAGCTTAATTGGTTCATATTGTAGGGCGGCAGGATTTTCGCCAGTTCGCCCATTACGGCGGTGCTTCCTGCCGCATAGCCGATACGTAAACCGGCAAAACCGATTTTGCTGATGGTACGCATTACGACCAAATTTTCGATGCTGCCCGCCTGCGGCAGAAAACTGTCGCGGCTGAATGCGCCGTATGCTTCATCGACAACCACAATACCCTGCGCTATACGGATAATGGCTTCCACTTCTTCGCGGCGGAAACATACGCCTGTCGGGTTGTTCGGATAGGCAATGAAAATCAACGCGGGCTGATGTTTTTCAATGGCAGATAAAACGGCAGGCAAATCAAGCGTGAAATCTTCATTGAGCGGCACGCCGACATAATTCATACCGTACAGCTCGGCATTGTGCCGATACATCACGAAACTCGGCTCAACCGTGAGCATGGTCGCGCCTGATTGGGCAACGAGCAGGGTCAAGAATTGGATTAACTCGTCCGATCCGTTTCCTAAAGCGATGGCGGCGGCTTCAGGAATATCGAAGGTCTTTCTTAAAGTTTCCTGCAGCCCGCTGGCGGCGGGATTGGGATAAAGCTGAATCGGCGCTTGAGCAATCAGCCGCAGCCATTCGTTTGACAGCTCGGAAAAACGGGCAAACGGATGATACGGACTTTCCATCGCATCCAGCTTGATGAAGCCTTCGGGCAAGTCGGCAATTCGGTAGGCGGATATGGCTTTGATGTCGTCGCGGATGAAATTGGAGGCGGTTTTCATAAGTTTTCTTCTCCATTTCTGAATAATGGTTATTTCGTCACAATATAGCACAAAATCAGAGTGTTGACAGTATTATAATTAATAAATGGGATATTTATATTATTTTTATAATGAAGATTTGATGTAAATATTGAATTTCAAGATATTTTTGAATATTCTTGGGATGCTTCGCCTGCTTTTTTATTGATAAGCAAATTTAAATAGGGGAATTTATAGGGGCTAGGTTGCGATGTAGATGGTTTGTTAATATTTTCATTTTTTTTGAAGAGGCTAGGGTATGGTCGGATAATATGCTGCGTCTGTTTCTTTTATATTTGTCGGAGCGGGGTATGGATTAGGGATAAAGAATGAAGGGAGATGGATTGGAAACAGCTTGAGGGCGAAATCTCAATATATTGAATATCGAATTGATATGTTGATTTTAATAGGATTTTTAGCTTATCGGCTTAATCGGGAATTATAGTGGATTAATTTAAATCAGGACAAGGCGAGGCAACGCCGTACTGGTTTAAAGTTAATCCACTATAAAGACAGCAGAGCCAATCTTCCCACAAGCTCTAAGCAGGCGTGCATCCGCTTTTC
>CAKMQH010000202.1 GCA_927911515.1 uncultured Neisseria sp. | reverse complement strand
AAATTTTAAATCAGGACAAGGCGACGAAGCCGTCAGACAGTACAAATAGTACGGAACCGATTCACGTTGGTGCTTCAGCACCTTAGAGAATCGATTCTCTTTGAGCTAAGGCGAGGCAACGCCGTACTGGTTTAAGTTAATCCACTATAAATTTTCATTTTCTTGCATCCATCCTTATCGAAATCAGCCGAAACATCCCCATAATACTGCCGTTACACCTCTCCACATTTGAAAGAAAGCGATGACTACTCTCCTGATTATCCTCGGTCTGATTGCCATAGTGGTCGGCATTTTTGGAACGATTTATCCTGCCTTACCCGGACTGGGTCTGATGTTTGGCGGCGCATGGCTGTTGGGCTATGCCGGCGATTATCAGATTTTCGGTTCCGGCACGCTCATCTTCCTTGCCGTTGTCGCCATTATCGGCACGGCAATGGATTATGTCGCGGGCGCGCTGGGGGCAAAATATACGGGGGCAAGTAAAACTGCCATCTGGGGGGCGTTTATCGGCGGTATCGTGGGCGCATTCTTCGCCATCCCCGGCTTACTGTTAGGCCCTTTGATTGGCGCCGCCATCGGCGAATTTATTGCCCGTAAAGACACTTGGCAGGCAGGCAAAGTCGGCATCGGTACGTTTATCGGCTTTATTATCGGCACGGTTGCCAAAATCGGCTGCGCGCTGACCATTGCGCTGACTGTCCTATTTGTGTGGCTGGGTTCATTTTTCTAAGCCATATTTTCAAAAACAAAGGTCGTCTAAAATTCAGACGACCTTTTTTTCAATGCTTATTGTTGCAACAGGCTTTGTATTTCTTACCGCTACCGCAAGGACAAGGATCGTTGCGTCCGGTTTTATCGCCTTCGCGGCGTACGGTTTGCGGTTTGTTGATGATTGCCTGCCAGTACCAATAAATATCCAGCAACACATGCGGCAGTTCGGATTCGAGCTGTGCGAGTTCTTTTTCGGTCAGGTGCAGGATGACTTCACCGTTTCGTTCTTCATCGTAAATCCCGCCCAAAGCCATAATCGGATAGAACAAATCTTCAAATTCTTCCTGATCAACCGCCTCAAACCAATCAGTCGGAACGATATCCAAAGCATAGAGATAAGCATTACACCAAGTATAAATATCGGGATTGGAGGCGGCATCTTCGTATAACCACAAATCGGGCAGCATTTTTTTACTGAGTTTGATGCGCAAATCCGCCGCCAAACCAATGACCAAACGCTCGATTTCAGTGCGCTCTTTGGCATCAAACAAGGATTCGTCGCCCAAAACTTCAGGCAGCCAGTCATTCGGATTCAACGCATCCGGACCGCTCAACAAAGCCATCATAAACGCCTGCACCTCATCGCAGCGCATGGTGTTGTGGTGTTCCGATTTGGCATCGAGCAGTTCCATCAGGCGTACGCGCGACGCTTCGTCAAATGCTTGCAATTGCATGTTTTTCCTTATTTTTAAATAATATGTTTGTTATCTGAGGGGTCGTCTGAAAACGGTTTAGGCGATGCGTTGTCGCATTTGCTCGAAAAGGCATACGGTTGCCGCCATGGCGACGTTTAACGACTCGGTCTGTCCCAGCATCGGGATTCTGACGCTGCCATCGACTTTTTCCAAAATTTCCCGACTTACGCCGCTGCCTTCATTGCCAAAAACCCAAGCGCAAGGAGCGTTTAAATCCAGTTGGTACAAGTCGGAGGGATTGCGCCCGTCCAAAGCGGTCGCCCATATTTTGTCCTGATAAGTATCCAGCCATTGCAGTAGGGAAACGCGGCTGTATATATCCAACAGAAAATGCGCTCCCATACCCGCACGCAATACTTTAGGCGACCAAATATCGACGCAGTCATTACCCAACACAATCTGCCTGACGCCCGAAGCTGCCGCGCTGCGTAAAACCGTACCGACATTACCGGGGTCTTGCAGCCTATCCAACACCACGCAGTCGCCGCTTAAAGGCAAATCACCTTGTGGCGGAATCTCTATCCAAGTCATGACATCATCGGCATCGTTCAGACTGGTGATTTTAGACAAGGCTTCGTTTCCGACCCAAGTAATACAATCTTCATCCAAGCTGCTGATTAAATTTAGGATTTCAGGATGCGTGTTTTTACTTTCGGGAAAATACACTTGTTGGGGCGTATATCCCGCCTCTAAATAGACCTGCAAAAGATGCACGCCTTCCAACACGGTTTGCCCATATTCCCGGCGTACTTTAGCCTGTGAAAGCAGCTTGGACAAATACTTGAGCTGCTCGTTTTGCGCGGAGGTAATTGATTTCATGTGGCGCATTATATAGCGGATTCAAATAAAAAAGGATACAGAAAGGCAGCCGCACGATACCGTCCGACTTTGTTCAAACCGCTTTTTCAGACGACCTCTTGACGCATATAGTGGATTAAATTTAAATCAGGACAAGGCGACGAAGCCGCAGACAGTACAGATAGTACGGAACCGATTCACTTGGTGCTTCAGCACCTTAGAGAATCGTTCTCTTTGAGCTAAGGCGAG
>CAKMQH010000201.1 GCA_927911515.1 uncultured Neisseria sp. | reverse complement strand
CTGATTTAAATTTAATCCACTATATCGTCCGTTCACCCGCCACATAGCGCGATATGGTGGCACAAAGGTCGTCTGAAAAGGTTTTCAGAGACCTTTTCATTCCGCGTCAGCCTTGGTTGAGCGCGTAAATCTCGCCCAAATTGCGCCAGCAGCCTGCCGCGTCCATACCGTAGCCGAAGACGTAGCGGTTGGGAACATCCAGCCCGACATAATCCGCCTTGGTCGGTTTTTCCTTGTCGATCAACTTGTTGGCAAACACAGCCGCACGGCAGCTCGCCGCCCCCATTTCCAAGAGCTTGGACTGAATCGCCGACATCGTGTGTCCCTCGTCCAAAATATCGTCCAACACGACTACATGACGACCCCGAATCTGCTCAGGGTCGGGCATACGTTTCCAGTTGAACGCCCCGCCCGCCAGCTTGTCGCCGTAACGGGAAACATGAACATAATCAAAGTCCAACGGAAAGCGCAACAGCGGCAGCAACTGCCCCGTAAACACCACCGCCCCGCCCATCACAGGCAGCAGGAGCGGATATTTGTCCCCCAAGTCGCGCGTAATCTCGTCCGCCACTTTTTGCAGCGCGGCACGGCATTGGTCTTGGTCGAACAAAAGCTCGGCATTATCAAGCATGGCTTGGGTTTCAAGGCGTTTGGTTTCTAAATCGGTCATGGTAAACAGGGAAAATCAGTTGGGAAAAAAGAAATTATAAACCCAAATCGCCCTGAGGTCGTCTGAAATCCCATGTCCGCCTTGCCCTGTTTTACCGTTTTGTGAACTTGGAAAACCATTTTCGCAGACAAAGCCCGCGTGACGGGCGTGAGCAGAATGCGCTAACGCGGTTAGTTGCAGTAGGTCGGATTTTCGAATCCGACAGCTTTTGGGATGGCAGGTTTTTGTCGGATACAAGTATCCCGACCTACGGCTGGCTGGATTTCCGCCGTAGCCCGCCCTCGCGTAGGCGCAGGCGGGAATGACGATTGACAATAAGCACCCGTATCGAAAATTAAGCAAACCCATCTACTTATTCGGCGGATTAATCGGCAGCGTCGAGCGGGAGACTTTGACGTCGGGGCATTTTTGCTTCATCTGATAGCGGAACACTTCCGCCTTGCGTTGATTGCCGGTTTTTTCGTAATTCGTGCCCAAAATCACCTCGTCCACCTGATTCCGTATATCGGCATAAGGGATATAGACGGATTGGGTCGCCTCGCAATATTCGATTTCTTCTGAATCGATTGGCTTGATGACCAACAGGCGGAACTCTTCTTCGTCGCGGAAGGCGAAGTCTTTAAACAGATAGCGGATGTATTCCAAGGCTTCTTTATCGTCGTCGCTGACGGCGGATTTGTCCTTGAAAAACCCGATAAGCTCTTCCAACGCTTCTTTTAATTTTTCCAAGCGGAACTGATGCCATTCTTCATTTCCGACGGGTTTCAGGCGGATACCGAATTTCGGGTCTTCTTGAGACGGAAACCATTTCCCGCATTTCTTATCCGCAATATATTCATCTTTGTAAGCGATATAAGCAACTTGATAAAGCGGCAGTTTTTCGTATTTATCGGCTTTCGGCAGGTCGTCTGAACTCTGACCGGACATTTCAGACAGGCCGCTGAATGGGACGGAAACATCCGCTTCCCTCAACCAATCCCCGTTTTTATTGAATACCAGACAGCAGCCCGAAGCCTCTACGCCGTCTTCTTTGCCATACAGGCGGAACTGGTTCAAATCGTTGACGCGGCTGGAGAAGCAGGTAAAAAAAGCATTGTGGGACTCACCATCCGCCTTGTTTTCCAACTCCAAATCCTGCTGGTTCAGCAATTCCAACAGCCCCCTGCCTTCGGATGGGTCGTTCATATAGGTGGAGCTGCCGAGCCGCATTGGACTGGCGGTTTCGTTGCCGCCGATGCCAAATAATATATGGCATACATGGGGTGAAGTGTAATGCGCCATCGGAATTGCTCCCAATTCTGCTGGCGTAATATGGAGAACCGCCAACACGGTTGAAACGGCGTCTTGTGGTTGTGAAGTTTTGCCTTTGAAAAGCGATTCCTGTATTTCTTGTTTTTTCTTTTCGAAAGAAGAAGTCCAATCTTTATTGAGATAATCAATATTTCTTAAGTCATGATGAATCTTCTTTTCCAGTTCTAATCCTTCTTTTTCTTTCTCATTGCTGTAGAGAAAAGGCAAGTTTTCCTTCTTCCTTTTCTCTTCTTTATTTATATTCAATATTTCTTCACGTAATTCGTTGAAAAAATCAACAGATTTTATGAAATATTCTGTTTTGTCTTTGTTTATTCTAGCTTGTTCGAAAAAGCAACAGCCAAGCAAATATCGGATATTGAGTTTCCAAATAGGTTCTTTTTTTTGCCAAATATCATTTTCCAGTTGCTCGGAAAGCTGTAGCTGCTGTTCAAAAGATGTAGCGGCTTGCTCAAACAATTTGCCTGCTTTGTCAGTATCCTTGGTTTTCTTGGCATGTTCAAAATAACAATCGCCAAGCCAAGATTGGGCATCGATTTGTTGCTGAACACTACCTTGTTCACCTGTCAGCTGCTTGGCAAGCTGAACACTGCTTTGTTTATCTGTCAGTTGCTTGGCAAGCTGCAACCATTCCTGATAGTGTTCAACAGCCAGTTCAAACAGTTCGCCTGCTTTGTCCGTATCCTTGGTTTCCTTGGCATGTTCAAAATAACAACGGCCAAGCCAAAATTGGGCATCGATTTGTTGTTGAACGCTGTTTTTTCTATATCTCACTAACCGTAAGCACTCTTGATAGTGTTTGACGGCATTCTCAAACGATTTGTCTGCTTCATACTTATTTTTGGACTTCATGGCCAGTTCAAGATGACAACGTCCAAGCCCACATTGAATATTGATTCGCTCTTCAGTCTGAGTGATTTCATGCGTAATTTTGTTAGCCTGCTCTAGCTTTTCAATTACTTCAGCGTATTTCCCCTCATTAAATAATTGGGAAGCTGCACTAATCAAATCATTAACATCCATCATTTATCCCTTTATCAAACCAATCCATTAAAAAACAATCAGGCGGGAATTGTACATGATAATAATCAATTAACTTACTCCGATGCGTTGTTTACCGGCTGCCGTCATTCCCGCCCCCGCCTACGCGAGGACAGGCTACGGCGGGAATCCAGGATGCGGAATTGAGGAAACCTTTTGCCCGATAAGTTTCCGTGCGGATAGGACTGGATTCCCGCCTGCGCGGGAATGACGGAGCTAAAGGGAATGACGGGGCTAAAAGGAATGATGAGGCCACATAAGCTACTGTATCAAAAGTTAAATTATCCGAGATATACCAAAGTTCCCTCTTCCTGCCGCCAAAGCCGAAAACCGATTCAGTATCCATCCATGTTTATAAAAAGGTCTCTGAAAACCTAAAAATACGGTTTTCAGACGACCTTCCAATCATCCGCTCTTACCTGTCCGTCCTGACCCGCATAAACGTGGCAAATTTTGGCGTGCCTTTTTGTGTGAAGCCGCGGTAGCGGTATGTGATGACTGCGCCGATTTTGGGCGGGTTGTCGCGGTCTTTGTCTTTGAAACCGCTGCCGATGCGGAATTCGCCGTGTTGGTTTTTGCAGCCGACCGCGCCCAGCCGCCCGGCATTGCGCCCTTTGCCTTCATAATGCCGCGTTACCGTGCATTCGTCGTCGTATTGGCTTTTCAGCTTCAATAATTGGCTGCTCCTGCCGCCGCTGTAACGCGATTCGGGCTGGCGCAGCATCACGCCTTCGCCGCCCTGCGCTTCGATTTGTTTTAAAAAGTCCATCGCGTGTTGCCGGTCGCGGACTTTGGTTTGCGGGATGATGGTGATGGGCGCGTTCGGATGCGTTTTCAGCCATTGCGTTGCGACTGCGAGGCGTTGGTAGAGATTGCCCTGCGCTTTGGGTACGTCGAAAACATGAAGGCGGATGCCGCGCCAATCGCCGGAAGACGAGCGCACGGCGGCGGAAATCTGTTCAAACTGTCCGCGTCCGCTATACAGCTCTCCATCGAGCGGATAGGGCGGGAACTGCGCGGTAAAGCCTTTGGGCGGCGTAAACGCGTAGCCCTGCCTGCTGACCAGTTGCCGCCCGTCCCAATATGCGCGCACGCCGTCGAGCTTCTCGCTCATCGCCCAGCCTGTAATGTCTTGGTCTTTGTATTCCTGTGCCAGCATCAAATCCGCGCCGAGCGCCGTTTGGATGAAAAAAGCGGCAAAAATCGGTATCATGCCCTGCATTGAAGTTCTCATAAACGTTCCTGTAATGTGAGTGATTATTTCAAATATAATAATGATACCGCATAAACAGACCGAAGGTCGTCTGAAAATATCCACCCCGTCCAACCACTACCCAAGGAATCCCGCCTTATGGCAATTCAAGCCGAAATCATTGCCGTTACCCCTTTCCGCCAAAACTGCACCCTTTTGTGGGATGACGAAACCCGCGAAGCCGTCCTGACCGATGTCGGCGGCGACGTTTCCTTCCTCCTGCAAGAGCTGGACGCGAAAAACCTCACCCTGACCGCTATTTGGCTGACCCACGGCCATCTCGACCATGCCGGCGGTGTGGTGGAATTGCGCGAACACCGCCCCGTCCCCGTCATCGGCCCTCATGCAGACGACGAATTCCTGCTGCAAGCCCTGCCCGAAACGACCGCCCAATACGGTTTTTCCGTTTCCCCCGCATTCGAGCCGACCCGTTGGCTGACCGAAGGCGAAACGCTCAAGGTCGGCAGCCACGCCTTCCAAGTCCTGCACATCCCCGGCCACACGCCCGGCCACGTCGTTTTCTACTGCGCCGAAGCAGGGCTGCTCATCGCGGGCGATGTATTGTTTTACGAAACCATAGGCAGAACCGACTTCCCGCGCGGCAACCACGCCGACCTCATCCATAATATCCGCACCAAACTGTTCGTCCTGCCCGAAGACACCCGCGTCATCGCCGGACACGGCAGAATGACCGACATCGGGCATGAAAAACGGCACAATCCGTTTTTTTAAATCCTGAAAGTGAAAGGTCGTCTGAAACACGGATAAGCGTTTCAGAGACCTTTTTATAGAGAATGAGTAAAATGCAATGGAATACACTTCAAAGGAAATTCGTAATATGAAAACCGCGCATGAAACATTAGCTGAGTTCATTCAACAAATGAGAGATTATGAATTGTATTGGGGAGGGCTTGCTCAAAAAAGTTTGGATGAAGGTACTTTTTTTGAAATTGATGAAGATGAAACAGCAAAAAAGATCTGATGAATCAAAAAATACATCACCAATTTTTATCTAAAAAAGCTTTATCTTTAAGGCAAGCTAGACAAGAAGCCCCTTCTTTTCAAATGCCACCAGAATATAACCAAACCATTACAGCCGAACGGAAAATCAGTGATAAAAAATACGAAATAGATGTGTTGGATTATAGAGGGGAAAAGAAAACCTATACGCTGGTTTTTGAAGGTGAGGAATGGAAAATCGATCAAATGGGTTTTATGTATTACGATAAATGGAAGAAGTCCCGCCAATTGTTTTGAAGAAACGATAACTTGTTGTCAGTAAATGGAGGTCGTCTGAAAAGCCCGAAATCTTTTTCAGAGACCTCCGATGACTTTGACCGCGCTCAAACCTGCTGCGCTCCGCACATGCTGCTGAATTTGAAATTAATTTTTAAAAATAAAAGGATAGCCTTGCATAGTGGATTAACTTTAAACCAGTACGGCGTTGCCTCGCCTTGCCGTACTATCTGTACTGTCTGCGGCTTCGTTGCCTTGTC
>CAKMQH010000200.1 GCA_927911515.1 uncultured Neisseria sp. | reverse complement strand
TTATAGGGGATTAAATTTAAACCAGTACGGCGTTACCTCGCCTTGCCGTACTATCTGTACTGTCTGCGGCTTCGTCGCCTTGTCCTGATTTAAATTTAACCCACTATAAAAGGTCGTCTGAAACTTTTCAGACGACCTTTTTGTTGGTTGGTTTACACCTCGATTTTATTGGGTGTGAAGGTTTCCCATTTGTTGCAGGCGGGGCAGTGCCAGAAGAAGACTTGGGATTTGAAGTGGCAGTTGCGGCAACGGTACATGACGCTGCGTTGAAGTTGGCGGCCGATGACGGAGCGCATCATGTCGGCATCGGCTTTCCACGCGGGATTCATGGTGCTGATTTTCAAACCCAGCAGGCGGTACACGCCGTTGAGGTCGGGTTTTTGGCGCACGAGTTCGACGGCAAGTTGGGCGGCTTCGCTTTCGCCTTTGAGCAGCAGGGCTTTTTCGTAGATGACGTTGATGAGGTCTAAATCGGGGAAGGTCTGCATATAGCCAATGAGCCGGTTCAGTCCTTCTTCCTGTTTGCCTTGGGCGGCATAGGCTTCGTAGAGTTTCTCGCCGACCATGCTCAGGTAGGCATGGTTTTGTTGCTCGATGGCGCCGTATGCCTCGACAGCGGCGGGGAAATTGCCCTGTTTGGTTTCGATGTCGCCCAAAATCATATTAGCGCGGGCGCATTTTTTGTTGGCGTCCAAAGCTTTTTGGACGTTGTAACGGGCGGCGTCAAGATTGGATTTAAACAGCGCGGTTTGGGCAAGTTCGCAATAAAACTGTGCAATTTCAAATTGGTAGGTTTGCTCGTCGTGGCTGAGGAGTTGCGCGGTTTCGATGGCTTTTTCCCAGTCGCGGTCTTGCTGGTAGATGCTGAGCAGGTGCTGACGGGCTTCGCGCGCCATGTTGCCTTCCTGCAAGCCGATGAAGATTTGTTCTGCGCGGTCAACCAAGCCTGCGCTTTGGTAGTTTTGTGCGAGTTCGAACAATACCCGCGCGCGTTTTTTCGTTGACGGTATCGGGCGAGTCGAGCAGGGCTTGGTGCATATTGATGGCTTTGTCGTTTTCGCCGCGCTGACGGTAGAGTTTGCCCAAGGTCAGGTTGAGGTCGTAAGACTGCGGCTGCTGGTCGATGACTTCCGCCAGCTCGCGGGCAGCACGGCCGCTGTTGCGGTCAACCAATGCGTCCAGACTTTTGTAAAAGCCGGCAGGCACGCTTTTCGCCTGTTTCAACACGGTTTTCATGTCGATACGGGCGGCAAACCAGCCCATGGCAAAGAAGACGGGCAAAAGGGTAATGGGTAGTAGGATGACCCACAATTCGTTGTCCATGTGATTCCTTCTTTAAGGCTTGGGCGTTTGTACGGGTGGGTTGGCGGGAGTAGTCGTTTGCGGTACGGTTGGTTGAGATACGGGGGTGATAAGGTCTTTTTCGCTCAAATGTGCGTGTTTTTTGACTTCGGCACGCAGGCGGTTGTTTTCGCTGCGCAACGCCAAAAGTCTGCCGAACAGGGCAAACATGCCGAATACGATACCGATAACAAACGCGCCGAAGAGGACGACAATCAGCGGTAAATCGGCTTTTTGACCGGGCAAATAATGGAAGGCGACGCTGTCGGTATTGATGACGGCAAGCAGTAAAAACAATAATAAAATGATGACTTTGATAATGGTGTAAATCAGTTTCATGGATGTCTCCGGCGGTATGCCTGTCGGAAAGTTTTGAAAAGGTCGTCTGAAAATTCAGTAAGGCGGTCGATGTGGATTCTGTTTCCGAATCCGTTTACCGCAGATGCGGCTTAGTTTAAACGATTTGGATTGTTTCGGATAGGATGTGCAGCAGTTTTCAGACGACCTCGGGCTTCATTATATATTCATTATATATATGTAGTAAACGGTAGGCATGATTGCTGACAATTCGTATGCATATCGGAATAGATGCTTTCCCGTATTTCGTTATCAGGCAAGGGCTTGGACGGAAGCCGTTTTCGAAACAGGTATTCGGACTTGTCAAAACCATCTCTACAGGCGTATCTTTCAACTTTTAATATCTAAACAGAACCAAACAGAATAAGAAAGGCAATCATCATGAGCAGACCCGTACCCGCCGTGTTCGGCAGCGTCTTCCACGCCCAAATGCCCGTTATCGCCCACAAGGACGGTAAATGGCAGCCGACCGAATGGCAAACTTCCTCAGACCTCACCCTCGCGCCCGGCGCGCATGCCCTGCATTACGGCAGCGAGTGCTTCGAAGGCTTAAAAGCCTTCCGTCAGGCAAACGGCAAAATCGTCTTGTTCCGCCCGACGGCAAACATCGCCCGTATGCAGCAAAGTGCAGACATTTTGCACCTGCCGCGCCCTGAAACCGAAGCCTATTTAAATGCCCTGATCGAATTGGTCAAACGCGCCGCCGAGGAAATTCCCGATGCGCCTGCCGCGCTGTACCTGCGCCCGACGCTCATCGGTACCGACCCCGTTATCGGCAAAGCCGGTTCGCCTTCCGAAACCGCGTTGCTCTATATCCTCGCTTCTCCGGTCGGCGACTATTTCAAAGCCGGTTCGCCCGTGAAAATTTTGGTTGAAACCGAACACATCCGCTGCGCACCGCACATGGGCCGCGTCAAATGCGGCGGCAACTACGCTTCTGCCATGCCTTGGGTACTGAAAGCAAAAGCCGAACACGGCGCAAACCAAGTCCTGTTCTGCCCGAACGGCGACGTACAGGAAACCGGTGCGTCCAACTTTATCCTGATTAAAGACAACGAAATCATCACCAAGCCGTTGACCGACGAATTCCTCCACGGCGTAACCCGCGATTCCGTGCTGACCGTTGCCAAAGATTTGGGCTACACCGTCAGCGAACGCAATTTTACTGTGGACGAACTCAAAGCTGCAGTCGAAGAGGGCGCGGAAGCGATTCTGACCGGTACAGCCGCCGTCATCTCGCCAGTTACTTCTTTCGTTATCGACGGCAAAGAAATCGAAGTGAAACGCCAAGAACGCGGCTACGCTTTGCGCAAAGCCCTGACCGACATCCAATACGGATTGGCGGAAGACAAACATGGCTGGTTGGTTGAAGTGTGCTGATTTGATTTTGCATTGATAAGACCGAGAAAGGTCGGCGGATTCGCATTTGAAGTGCAACTTTCCATAACAGAAAAAGGCCGGTATGCGGTTGAACTGCACCCCAAAAGTTGGACATCCCCTCCAACTCACAAGGTGCAGTTTTTTTATGAGCAAATATACATTACACTTCAAATACCAAGCCGTACTCCACTACCTGCATAT
>CAKMQH010000199.1 GCA_927911515.1 uncultured Neisseria sp. | reverse complement strand
TAAAGTTGTCGTAACCAGCGACAACCCGCGTTTGGAAAATCCGCAAGACATCATCAACGACATCCTGCCTGCCGTGCCCGCGCCCGAATGCGTCGAAGCCGACCGTGCCGCCGCCATCCGTTACGCAGTCGAACGCGCCGTCGTAAACGACATCATCCTGATTGCCGGAAAAGGGCATGAAAACTATCAGGATGTACAAGGCGTGAAGCATCATTTCTCCGATTTTGAAATCGCAGAAAAAGCATTGGCAGAACTCAGGTAAAAATATTTTCCAGATAATTCCTTAAGGTCATTGGCAAATAGGAAATTACACATTACTCCATCTCTCTTTTAATAGGTAAAAATATGCAACGTTATACTCCTTTATTCAATGCCTTGCTTGCAGCCGTCCCTTACTTAACTCGTGAAGATTTACCCAAAGCTCCTCCGGCTGAAAATGAGGATTTGGTATGTCATTGGTTATTTAAGCATTTAGGTTGGTATCACGAATCAGGTGAATGGCATTATGCTGATCATCAATTTATGGAGTATATGGAGTGGAAAGAACCGCATTTAAAATTAGGGAAGTTTTATCCTATACAAAAGCTAGGCATTGAAATAGATGCGACAGGAATTGATGACGAAGTATGCAAACGTACATTAGCAGAATTTTGCGCTCACGAAGGTATTCCCGTGCCAGATGATCAAGGTGAATTGGAAGATCTTTTTGAGAGTGAAGAGATGGAAATGTTTGCAATGTTCAATGATAGTAACTATGTCTTAGAGGCTTACGATGCATTACTTAAGCCTCATGGGCTTCGGCTAATAGACATTGGTTATACCGAAAATGCCTTCCTACTGATGGTAAAAGATGATGATGAGGCAGTGGGAAATGTGGAGCAGGCACTGATCGATTTAGGATATGTCGATATTGAAGAGTAATTTTTGAGTGTATACAGACAGAGTGGAGTCACCGTAGGGTAGAGAGGTTTTGCTGTACTGCGTATTCGACTTATCGATTCCACTATAAATTTGACAACAATGTAATCAATTTTCAGACGGCCCGGCAGCCTTAAGGTCGTCTGAAAACGTTTATCCCCCACAAAATAAAAGCAACACAACCCACGCATTACGGCACGTCAGCCATTAAACCCATCACAGTTGTTTCGGACGACCCTGATTTCAAATCTCAAAGGTCGTCTGAAAAACGAGGAGACCGATTTGATGCTGAAAATGCCGACAAAAACCCTTTTAATCAGTGCAGTCATGATTTTATTTGCAGGCTGTACCACCAAACAACTGCCGCGCCCGAACGCCGAAATTGCCGAACTGAGGGCGAAAAGAACCGCCGGCGGCGCAAAGCCTGCCCAATCCTGTTAAAGGCAAGCGTTTTGACGACACTTGGGGCGCGGCGCGCAGCCAGGGGCGCAGACATGAAGGTGTGGATATTTTCGCCAAGAAAAACACGCCGATACGCAGCACGACGCCCGGTATCGTAACCAAAATCGGGCGCAACCGATTGGGTGGCAAAGTCATCGGCATCCAAGGGCCGGGCGCATGGCACTACTATGCCCACCTCAACAAATTCGCCAGCGTCCGCCTGTACGAGCGTGTGAAAGAAGGACAGGTCATCGGCTATGTCGGCAAAACCGGCAACGCCAAAACCACGCCGGCGCACCTGCATTACGGCGTGTATCTGCCAAGCGGTGCGATTAATCCGTATCCGTTGATTAATCAGGAAAGATAAAATTTTCAAACGTCGTCTGAAATAAATTTTGAAACAAATAAACAAATAATGAGGGAACATTATGGGTATTTTTCGCTGCAATAAATGCGGCTGCATGAATGAGCATGACTACGAATCCGGAATGAGTGAAATTGCCTGTCCAAAATGCACGGCTCCGGTTAAGGTTTACGACACTTTATTTTTTGTCAGTAAATTGTTGGAACGATATTTTTCGGTGAACAGGGAATTGCAGGCTTTGAAACAACAGGAAGACGGTGGAGAGGAAAATGTACAGCAAGATACTGGTTCGGAAAACCAAAATTATAATCCGCTGGCAGGCGTCAATTTATCGGAAACTGACATTTTAGCTACTGAAAAACAGCACGAACCGTTACGGCGATGGTTTGCCCGAGCCAATATTGTGCCGATGTTTAACTTACAGGCGGTAAATATGAGCGTTTTTTTGATGAGGCTGCCGCTAAATTGGGCAGCAATTATCAGATTACTAAAAATATGTTGGGTCAGATTAGTTGGGCGTATGGCCACAACCATACAAGCATTAGTTTGGATGTCGGCAAAATGTCGCAAAAGACGGGCAGACAATGAATAATCTATGCCGACAATTTTATAGCCATACTCTGTTTTCTAAGTATTTTTATCAGAAACAGGAAAAAATTGTCCGCTTGAATCTGCAACGTGCCACTGCCATCAAGCACTTTTTTTTGTGGTGGTTGGCTTGAATGGTTTGCGTTGTGCAAAATGCTTGAAGAAGCAAAACAAAAAGGCAAGGATTATGCTTTTTCTTGCGCTAGAAATATAAAAATCGAATTCGACAATGAAGATAAACATGAGTTGGATGTCGTATTTTTACCGATGGGTAAAGAGCCGATTGTGGTGGAATGTAAATCAGGGGAATTCAGACGAGACATTGAAAAATATGTACGCTTGAAAAAACGATTGAATTTGCCGGATGACCGTTTTGTGATATTGGCTGCCGATTTAGAGGAAAGCCAGGCAGTAGCATTAGGCAGTATGTACGGTTTAACTTTTGTTACACCTAAATCTATGATGAAACATTTACGGATGGTTATGTGAGGCCGTCTGAAAAAAACAAACGAAAGAAACCATGAAACCACTAGACCTAAATTTCATCTGCCATACCCTTAACCTTCCGACGCTGTCTGAAACAAACCCGTTTCGCGCATCGTAACCGATAGCCGCGACATCCGCGCGGGCGATGTGTTTTTCGCATTGGCGGGCGAGCGGTTTGACGCGCATGATTTTGTTGAAGACGTATTGGCTGCGGGTGCGGCGGCGGTTGTGGTTTCGCGTGAAGATTGCGCTGCAATGGACGGCGCATTGAAAGTCGATGACACGCTTGCCGCGTTGCAAACGTTGGCGAAGGCGTGGCGCGGGAATGTGAACCCGTTTGTGTTCGGCATTACCGGCTCGGGCGGCAAGACGACGGTGAAGGAAATGTTGGCTGCGGTATTGCGC
The DNA here is from genome assembly GCA_927911515.1 of uncultured Neisseria sp. Taxonomy (GTDB): domain Bacteria; phylum Pseudomonadota; class Gammaproteobacteria; order Burkholderiales; family Neisseriaceae; genus Neisseria. Next base: position 10,357 of record CAKMQH010000199.1, on the reverse strand, counting down.
CGCCGTTTCGGCGATGATGCCGTTTTGGCGACGGCGGGCAACTTCAACAACCACATCGGCCTTCCGCTGACTTTGTTGAAATTAAACGAAAAACACCGCTATGCCGTGATTGAAATGGGCATGAACCATTTCGGCGAACTGGCGGTTTTGACGCAAATCGCCAAACCCGATGCCGCTTTGGTCAACAACGCCTTGCGCGCCCATGTCGGCTGCGGTTTTGATGGCACGAACGATATTGCCAAGGCGAAAAGCGAGATTTATCAAGGTTTGGGCGAAGACGGATTGGCTTTGATTCCGTGTGAAGACGAACATGCCGCCGTGTTTCAGACGACCTCCCAAGGTCATCAGCAGCGGACTTTCGGCGTCGATAGCGGCGATGTCCATGCGGAAAATATCGTGCTGAAACCTTTGTCGTGCGAATTTGATTTGGTGTGCGGCGACGAGCGCGCCGCCGTGGTGCTGCCCGTTCCCGGCCGCCACAATGTTCACAATGCCGCCGCTGCCGCTGCGTTGGCTTTGGCTGCGGGTTTGAGTTTGGACGATGTGGCGGAAGGTTTGAAAGGTTTCAGCAACATCAAAGGTCGTCTGAATGTCAAGTCCGGCATCAAAGGCGCGACCCTGATTGACGATACGTACAACGCGAACCCCGACAGCATGAAAGCTGCGATTGACGTGTTGGCGCGTATGCCTGCGCCACGTATTTTCGTGATGGGCGATATGGGCGAACTGGGCGAGGACGAGGCCGCAGCCATGCACGCCGAAGTCGGCGCGTACGCCCGAGACCAAGGCATCGAAGCGGCTTATTTTGTCGGCGACAACAGCGTCGAAGCGGCGGAAACATTTGGCGCGGACGGTTTGTGGTTTGCCGCCAAAGACCCGTTGATTCAAGTGTTGAGCCACGATTTGCCCGAACGCGCCACCGTGTTGGTGAAAGGTTCGCGCTTTATGAAGATGGAAGAAGTCGTCGAGGCATTGACGGATAAAGAGGCCGTCTGAAAATGAAAAACCGACGTTTTTTTAAAGCCTTATTGCTGATTGCTGCGCTGATTGGCGCGTTTTATGCCGGAATGCGGACGCAGGCGTATCTTTATGAAGACCTTTGTCTGGACTTGGGCGGCGGCAGAAATCCGGGAAATTATCCGATTTGCGTGATTGAGAAAGACGCTAACGCCGCCGCTCAATAACGCTGCCATCTATTTAAACAATGGATAACGGGTTCGCTAGAAACCTGCATAGAGAGTGAACTTCAGCAGGCGCTGACTGTCATAAGCAGCTTGATAATCTACAAAGGTCTCTGAAACTTTTTCAGACGATCCAAAAACCAAAATTTAAAACGGGCGATAAGCCCAATGTAACAACAAAAACAAAAGGAAGCCCCATGTTTTTATGGCTTGCACATTTCAGTAACTGGTTGTCCGGTCTGAATGTCTTTCAATACACCACATTCCGCGCCGTCATGGCAGCTTTGACCGCTTTGGCGTTTTCCCTGCTGCTCGGTCCGTGGACCATCCGCAAACTGACGCAATTAAAAGTCGGGCAGGCAGTGCGTACCGACGGGCCGCAAACCCACCTCATCAAAAACGGCACGCCGACGATGGGCGGCTCGCTGATTCTGACCGCCATCACCGTATCCACGTTGTTGTGGGGCAACTGGGCAAACCCGTATATTTGGATTCTTTTGGGCGTATTGCTCGCCACGGGTGCGCTCGGTTTTTACGACGACTGGCGCAAAGTTGTCTATAAAGACCCCAACGGCGTTTCTCCCAAATTCAAAATGGTTTGGCAGTCGAGCGTCGCCATTATCGCCGCGCTTGCCCTGTTTTACCTTGCGTCCAATAGCTCCAACAACATTCTGATCGTTCCCTTCTTCAAACAAGTCGCCTTGCCGCTGGGCGTAGTCGGCTTTGTCGTCCTGACCTATCTGACCATCGTCGGTACTTCCAACGCCGTCAATCTGACCGACGGCCTTGACGGACTTGCCGCCTTCCCCGTCGTCCTCGTCGCCGCCGGCCTCGCCATCTTCGCCTACGCCAGCGGACACTCGCAATTCGCCCAATACCTGCAACTGCCTTATGTCGCAGGTGCGAACGAAGTTGTGATTTCTGTACCGCCATGTGCGGCGCGTGTCTCGGATTTTTGTGGTTCAACGCCTATCCTGCGCAAGTCTTCATGGGCGACGTCGGCGCGTTGGCTCTGGGGGCGGCACTCGGTACCGTTGCCGTCATCGTCCGCCAAGAGTTCGTTCTCGTCATCATGGGCGGCCTGTTCGTCGTCGAAGCCGTGTCCGTCATGCTTCAGGTCGGCTGGTATAAGAAAACCAAAAAACGCATCTTCCTGATGGCACCTATCCACCACCACTACGAACAAAAAGGCTGGAAAGAAACCCAAGTCGTCGTCCGTTTCTGGATCATCACCATCGTCTTGGTGCTAATCGGATTGAGCACGCTGAAAATCCGCTAAGTCTTTTTCCATTTTCCGACGTTCACATTTTCAGACGACCTGATGAGATTCATCGGGTCGTCTGAATTTTTAAGCGGGTAGGGCGGATGAATGGATGCCACGAGTCCTTGCGATGCCGGGACAGCGGTGCGTCAAAACTGCCACATTCATTTTCAGACGACCCCTCGCCATATCAAGCTGATATAATCCCCGCCAATCATATTTACACGGAGTCATCATGCAGTTCTCGGCATTCGGCGAAAAATTCACGCAACACAGCGGCATCCTGCAACTTATGGACGACCTCGGCGACGCGCTCAAAAGCGACAAGCCCGTCAACATGCTCGGCGGCGGCAATCCGGCGCGGATTGCCGAAGTCAACGCCGTGTTCGCCGACGTATTTTCAAAGCTGGCAGCGGAACACGCCGTCGAGAACATCGGCAACTACTCCAATCCCCAAGGCGATGCCGCGCTGATTGACGCGTTGACTGCCTTCCTCAACCGCGAATACGGCTGGAACCTGACCGCCGACAATATCGCGCTGACCAACGGTTCGCAAAACGCGTTTTTCTATCTTTTCAACCTCTTCGGCGGCAAATTCAAGGTTTCAGACGACCTTTCCGTAGAGAAAGCCATCCTGCTGCCGCTCGCGCCCGAATACATCGGCTATGCCGACGTGCATGTCGAAGGGCAGCACTTTGTTTCCGTCAAACCGAAAATCGAAGCTGTCGAACACGAAGGCGAAGCAGGCTTCTTCAAATACCGCGTGGACTTTGACGCGCTGGAAAGCCTGCCCGAGCTGAAAGAAGGCAAAGTCGGCGCAATTTGCTGTTCTCGCCCGACCAACCCGACCGGCAACGTGCTGACCGACGGCGAAATGGCGCGGCTGGACGCTTTGGCGCAAGAACACGGCATTCCGCTGATTATCGACAACGCCTACGGAATGCCGTTCCCCAACATCATTTACAGCGACGTGACGCTGAATTGGCACGAAAACATCATCCTCTGCTTCAGCCTTTCCAAAGTCGGCTTACCTGGCGTGCGCACCGGCATCATCGTCGCCGCGCCCGAAGTCGTCAAAGCCGTCAGCAGTCTGAATGCGATTGTGAACCTGTCGCCCACCCGCTTCGGCGCGGCCATCGCAACGCCGCTGTTGCAGGACGGTCGTCTGAAACAGCTTTCAGACGACGTCATCCGACCGTTTTACCGCAATCAGGCGCAAACCGCCGTCTCGCTGCTCAAGCGCGAGCTGGGTGAGTATTCGCTGAAAATCCACAAGCCCGAAGGCGCGATTTTCCTGTGGCTTTGGTTTGAAAACCTGCCTGTTTCATCGCAAACCCTGTACGAAATGCTCAAAGCCGAAGGCACGCTGATTATTCCGGGTGAACATTTCTTCGTCGGCATTGACACGCAGGACTACCCGCACGCCCACGAGTGCATCCCGCATGAGCATCGCGCAGGACGCGGAAACGCTGGAAAAAGGCATCGCCGCCATCGGCAGGGTGGTGCGCGGGTTGTATGATGCGGCGTAAACGGTAAAGTTGAGAGCCATTCAGTCAAAAGGTCGTCTGAAAACAGTTTCAGACGACTTTTTATCATTTATTTTTTTTTGAAATGAAATTAATTTTCTTTTAAAATTAACCGTTACGATCGACTTTTGAAAGAAAATACAAATGATTAAGCCCGCTTCCAGACTCAGCATCCTCAGCCTCTCCCTCCTTGCCGTTTCGGCGGCATTTGCCTCAGACGAACCCCAAGCCCGAGAAACCGCCGAACTCGAAACCATCACCGTAACCGCCAGCGCGGACGCATCCAAGGGCGGTTTGATTCCTGCATTTAAGGGCGGACAGGTGGCGCGCGGCAGCCGCGTGGGTATTTTGGGCAATAAAAAAAACCTAGAATCGCCGTTCTCCAATACTGCTTACACCAATAGGCTGATTCAGGACAAACATGCGCGCAGTGTCGGCGACGTACTGCAAAACGACCCGACCGTCCGCGTTGCGCGCGGTTACGGCAATTTTCAGGAAGCGTATTTCATACGTGGCTTTGCCGCCGAATCGGACGATACCATGTACAACGGCCTTTACGGCATCCTGCCGCGCCAATACATCGCCACCGAGCTTTTCGAACGCGTGGAAGTCCAGCGCGGCGCATCCGCCTTCTTAAACGGCATGGCGCCGGGCGGCAACAATATCGGCGGCACGGTATCCGTATTGCCCAAACGCGCGTCCAATGAAGGATTGAACCGGCTGACTGCCAATTACGGCGCGGGAAAACGCGGTGGTTTGGCGGCGGACGTGGCGCGCCGTTTCGGACAAAATCAGGAATTCGGCGTGCGCGTCAATGCGGCGCACCATAACGGCAAAACCGCAATAGACGACGAAAAGTCCAAACTCAGCCTGGTCAATGTCGGCCTAGACTGGCGCAATGAAAATGCCCGCCTGTCCGCCGATTTGGGCTGGCAGGACAACAGGCTCAAAGCCACGCGTACCAATGTTACCCTGTCAGGCCTGACCGCCGTGCCGGCCGCGCCTGATGCCTCGTCCAACTGGGCGCAGCCGTGGACGTATTCCAACGAGCGCGACTGGTTCGGCACAATGCGCGGCGAATACGATTTCAACGACAACCTGACTGCCTACGCCGCCTACGGCTTCCGCCGCAGCAAGGAAAACAATTCTCTGGCAAACCTGACTGTCCGCAATGTCAACGGCGATGGATCGATTTACCGCTTCGACAACGCGCGTAAGGATAAAATCGACACGGGCGAAATCGGTTTGCGCGGCAAATTCAATACGGGCGCGGTAGGGCACGAATGGACCGCTGCTGCCAACCGTTTCCAATCCTCGCGCAAAAACGCTTACATCATGGATTGGGGCAACCAATATACGACCAACCTCTACAACCCGTCCCGCTATCCGCAACCCGCAGCCGCCGACCCGCTGTATTCGGGCAACGACATGGGCAATCCTGCCGTTACCGGCAAAACACGCCTGACCAGCTTCGCCTTGGGCGACACCTTCAGCCTTTGGGACAAACGCCTGCAATTCATGCTAGGGGCGCGCTGGCAGCAGGTGCATAACAAGGCTTACGCCTATAATACGGGCGCGCAAACCGAAAATTACAAAAAATCGCGCCTCAGTCCCGCCGCCGGCGCGGTGTACCGCATCACGCCGAATTGGTCGGTGTACGGCAACTACATCGAAAGCCTGGGACAAGGCGCGACCGCAGGCTCGACTGTCTCCATCAACGGCCGGGCCTACGCCGTCAGCAATGCCGGCGAATCGCTCAAACCCTATGTTTCCAAACAAAAAGAAATCGGTACGAAATTTGAAGCCAACGGCTTCGGCGCGGGATTGGCCCTGTTCCACACCGACAAACCGCGTTCGCTTTACGTTGCCGAAAACGACAACACCGCCCGCTTCACCTCCGAAGGCAAAGACCGCCACCGGGGCGCGGAAATCACCGTTTACGGGGAAGTCGCACAAGGTGTGAGGCTCTTGGGCGGCATTACCCTGCTCGATGCCAAGCAGAAATCTACCGGCTCATCTGCAACTGACGGCAAACGCACCATCGGCGCGGCTAAAACCCAAGCCAACATCGGCTTGGAATGGGAAGTGCCGAAAGTGCAGGGTTTGGCATTTGACGGACGCATGGTTTACACCGGTTCTTCCTACGCCGATGCGGCCAATACGCTTAAAGTCGGCGGCTGGACGCGCTTCGACATCGGCGCGCGCTACCGCACCCAAATCGGCAGGCACGAAGCCACCTTCCGCGCCCGCCTCGATAATGTTGCCAACAAGAAATACTGGGCATCCGTCGGCGGATACCCTAACAACGGCTACCTGAACGCCGGCGCACCGCGCAGCTTCACCCTGTCGGCTTCGGTCGATTTTTAAGGGACGGGCGGCAAACGGCCTCCAACGGTCCAAAGGTCGTCTGAAACGTTTTCAGACGACCTTGGAGCCTGGGGCGTCCGACTTTGCCCTACGCTTTCGGACAACCGCCGTAAAACTCCGCCTTTGCGGCATCGGCACCGACAACGGGCAATGGATTTTGCTGCGCCGCCGCTTTCTCCGAATAACGTCAAACCCACTAAAAGGTCGTCTGAAACGTGTTCCAAATCCAAAACGCCACCTTCGCCATACCCGGCCGCTCGCTGCTGCACGACATCAGCGTCAACTTTTCCCCTAACCGCGTGTACGGCCTCATCGGTCATAACGGCTCGGGCAAGTCCACGCTGTTGAAACTGCTCACCCGCCAGCATGAACCCGCAGGCGGCAGGATATTGCTGAACGACAAAGAAATACGCGCCTATTCCGCCCGCGCATACGCCAAAGAAGTCGCCTATCTTCCGCAGCAACTGCCCGCCGCTACCGCGCTGACCGCGCGCGAGCTGGTTATGATGGGGCGTTATGCCTGGAGCGGGCTTTTAGGGCGCACGAACGATGCGGACAGACAGGCGGTGGAACAGGCGTTGCGGCTGACGCATACGGAAAAATTTGCCGATCAAATCGTCGATACGCTGTCGGGCGGCGAACGTTCGCGCGTCTGGCTGGCGATGTGCCTGGCGCAGCAAAGCCGCTTTTTGCTGCTGGACGAACCGCTTGCCGCTTTGGACATCGCCCACCAAATCGACGTGATGGCACTGGTGCGCAAGCTGTCTCGCAATTTGGGTTTGGGCGTCATCATCGTCATCCACGACATTAATCTGGCGGCGCAGTATTGCGATGAACTGGTCGCGCTCAAACAGGGACGGCTATTAAAAACGGGCAAACCCGCCGACATTATGACCGCAGAAGTGTTGAAAGACATTTACAGCGTCGATATGAACATCATCGCCCATCCTGAAAACGGCCGCCCCGTGGCATTGCCTTGACGCAGGCAAACCGTCCCGCCGCATAAGTTCCGACCATAAAATCGGCCGCCCGAATCCAAACCGGATGACATCGCAGACCATTGTGGAATACCTGTATCCGATATGTTTCAGACGACCCTTTATTCAAAAACCGAAAGACCTTCCAAGCTCATGTCCCACCGCTTTTCAGACGACATTCCCCGCCTTACCGCACGGCTGTTTTTTACCGCTGCCCTCCTGTTTTCCCTGCCTGCACCCGCCGCACCGCGTGTGGCGACTTCGGACTGGACGGTCGCCGAAACACTGACGGCGATGGGGCATCCGCCCGTCAGCGTCGCCGACCGCCGCGTGTACGATACATGGGTGAACCATCCGCCGCTGCCCGCTGCCGTCAAGGAAGCGGGGCTGCGCTTCCAGCCGAATTTGGAGCGGCTGTATCAGATAAAGCCTGATTTTTTCGTGCAATCTTCCTGGTATGCCGCCGCCAAGTCCCAGTTTGAAAAAATCGCCCCGGTACGCGAAGTGGATTTCGGCACGGCAAAAGGCATCGAATATGCCCACACGGTCGAAGCCACGCGCAGGCTGGGTAAAATCATCGGCGACCCTGCCGCTGCCGAAAAGCTGATTGCCGGTACGGAAAACCTGTTTGCCCGCGCCAAACCCGCGCTTTCGGAATATCGCGGCCGCCCGTTTGCGGTGGTGCAGTTTGTCGACGGGCGGCATTTGCGGATTTACGGCAAGACTTCGCTGTTTCAGGCCGTGTTCGACAAATTGGGGCTGAACAATGCCTGGACGGGCAAAAGCAACGAATGGGGTTCGAAAACATCACGCTTTTAGATTTGGCAAAGCTGCCGCCGGACACGCTGCTAATCATCGTCAAACCGCATCCTCAAAATACACGTGCAACGCTCGAAAAAAGCGCGCTTTGGCAACGCCTGCCGTTCTGCCGCCCTGCAAACCGCCGCATCTTCGAGCCGTCGTGGAGCTACGGCGCACTGCCGTCCATGCAGCGTTTCACTTTGCAACTGATGCGTTCGATGTCGTCTGAAAACCCGTCCGCACAAAAGGAAGCCGCATGGTAAAGATTTTCAGACGACCCCTGCCTATCCTTGCCGCCGCGTTGGCAATATCGTGCGCGCTGACGGCGTTTTGGATATTGAAGCTGGAATGGACGCTGCCGTGGCTGCGGCTGTTTGACCGTCCCGACAGCCTGCCTTTGGATGCGCTGATGGTGCAGAACAACACTCTGCCCCGCATGGCGATGGCGCTGCTCGCGGGCGGCAGTACGGCGATGGCGACCATGCTGATGCAGCAGTTGATGCGCAATCCGCTCGCATCCGACAGTACACTGGCAGTCAGCAGTGGCGCGCAGGCGGCTTTGGTGGCGGCGACCGTGTTCGCCCCTTCTTTCCTTGCCTACGGCACGTCCGCCGTGGCGTTTGCCGGCGCAGCGGCGGCTTTGGGCGCAGTATTGCGGCTGTCGGCACGGCGCGCCCTGCAACCGCTCAGCGTCGTGCTGGCGGGTTTGGTGGTCAGCCTGTATCTGGGTTCCCTCACCGGTATCGTGATGCTGTTTTTCAGCGAAGAGACGCGCGGCGTGATGCAGTGGGGCAGCGGCTCCCTGGTGCAGGACAGTTGGCGCGATACGTTGGGGCTTTTGTGGCGGATTGCTGTTGCCGCCATACTTACCGCCTTTTTAATCAAACCGTTAAACATCATGAGCCTGGGCGACACGCAGGCGGAATCGGCAGGCATACCGGTAAAGAAAATCCGTCTGCTGTCTTTGGCGGTTGCTGCATTTTTGAGTGCGGGCGTGGTCGGCTTTGTCGGCATGATGGGCTTTGTCGGATTGGCGGCGGCGACGCTGGTGCGGCAAATGGGCGTACGCACGCTGTCCATGCGCCTGATTTGTTCCTTCATCGTCGGCGCACTGCTTTTGATGCTGACGGACAACGGCCTGATGCTGCTGAAACACTACCGCGGCACCGATCTGCCCGCCGGCGCTGTAACTGCCCTCGTCGGCGCGCCGCTTTTGTTGTGGCTGACGGCGAAAGCACCTCCGCGTCCTTCGTTTCAGACAACCTCCGATATTTCAACCGCCGCGCCGCACGTCCCGCGCCTCTTGCGTTTTCTGCTGCTTATCGCCGTCGCCGTATCGGTATTGGCGTTTACGGTCGGACGCTATGACGAAACCCTGCGCCTGACCATAGACCCGGAATATTTCGTATTCCGCTACCCGCGCGTGCTGCTCGCCGCCGCCACCGGCACTATGCTCGCGTTGACCGGCGTCATACTACAAAGGCTGACGCAAAACCCGATGGCGGGGCCCGAACTCTTGGGCATCAGCTCTGGAACGGCATTCGGCGCGATGTCGGTAGTGATGCTGTTCGGCATTACCTCGGGCAGCGGCTGGTTTTGGCTGACAGGTATCGTTTCCGCTCTCGTATCCTTGGGGCTGTTGATGCTGTTCAACCGCAAAAACGGATTTACTCCCGAAAAAATCCTGCTTACCGGCATGGCGCTGGCCGCACTCGCCGATGCCGCCATCCGCATTTGGATGGCAACCGGCGATTTCCGCGTACAACTGCTTTTATTGTGGATGTCAGGTTCGACCTATCAGGCAACGCCCGAATCTGCCCTTACCGTCGGCCTCCTCGCCGCCGTCTCGCTCCTCCTCATCCTCACGCTGCAACGCTGGCTCGGACTGCTCAGCCTGAACGTAACAATCGCCCGCTCCGTCGGCATCAACGTCCCCCTCGCACGGCTGGTGCTGATCGTCTCAAGCGCAGCGTTAACCGCCTTATCCACACTGCTTATCGGCCCCTTGAGCTTCGTCGGACTGCTTGCGCCGCATCTGGCTCGTATGCTCGGCGCACGCCTGCCGAAACAGCAACTTGCCGCCGCCGCACTCATCGGCGCATCGGTTATGATGATGGCCGACTGGCTGGGCAGGCAGGTAATGTTCCCTTACGAAGTCCCCGCCGGAATGATGGCCACGCTCATAGGCGGCGCATATTTCATGATGATGATGCGCAAGCTTTAATGCGAACGGAGATACAAAAA
>CAKMQH010000198.1 GCA_927911515.1 uncultured Neisseria sp. | reverse complement strand
GGCGCTGAAAATCGACCGTTATCAGATTTTCTGCAATCCGTCCCTCTCCCCGTGGGAGAGGGCTAGGGAGAGGGCAAAACCTCAGATTTAGCAGGCTCGGTTGTGAAACCCAACAAAGACTTAAATGTTGGTTCATGTCCCAAGCTACGAGCATTTTTCAGACGACCTCCTATATAGAAAAGGTCGTCTGAAATCCCGTATCGGATTAATCCTGCTCCACCGGCAGGCCGTACTCTTCGGGGAAGGTGCGCAACGAGCTTTGCAACACGGTAACCGCGCCGTCAATCAGACCGCAGCGGCCGCTTCGGGGCAGCAGTTGGCACAGGCTTTGCAGGGCGCGGAGGTCGTCTGAAGTGCCGATGCCGGTATCTACGCGGTTGAGCAGGCGTGAAAGTTGGAACGTGCCGCCTTTGCACGGCGGGCTTTGTCCGCATGAGTTGGAGGCAAAAAATTCCACATACTCGGACACTTTGCGCACGACGCTGGTGCCTTCGGAAATCACAATCATCGCACCCGTACCGAGGCTGGATTTGCGTTCGCGCACGGACACGAAGTCCAAAGGTACGTCCAAATCTTTCACGGTCAGAAGCGTGTTTGACGGGCCGCCGGTGAAGACGGCTTTAAACGTGCGGCCCTCGAGCATACCGCCGCCGTGGTCGAAAATCAGCGATTGCAAGGTTGTGCCCATCGGCAGTTCGTACAGACCCGGATTCAATACGTCGCCGGAAAGCGAGTAGAGTTTCGTGCCTGCGGCATCGCCCAAACCCAGCGATTTGTACCATTCCGCGCCTTTGGCAAGGATTTGCGGGATGTTGGCGAAGGTTTCGGTGTTGTTGATTAAGGTCGGTTCGCCTTCTACGCCGCTTTCGGCAGGGAACGGCGGCTTGCGGCGCGGGAACGGAAAACCGCCTTCCAACCATGAAATCACGGCGGTTTCTTCGCCGCCGATGTAATGGCCTGAAGTTTCGACCAATTTCAGGTCTAAAGGTTTGCCCAGATAGTTTTCGATGCGGATGAACAAATCGCTTTTTTTCCACTGCTCGATGGCGGGTACGATGGCGGCGACGGATTCGGTCTGGTGCGGGTTGACATACAGAATCGCTTTGTTGGCGCGGCAGGCGACGGCGGCAATCAGGACGCCCTCGATGACTTGGTGCGGCGTTTTCGCCAGCAGTACGCGGTCTTTAAACGTACCCGGTTCGTCTTCGTTGGCATTGCAGACGACGTATTTGTCGCCGTGTTTGCTTTGGGCGGCGACGGCCGCCTCCCATTTGCGCCAGGTCGGGAAACCTGCGCCGCCCATGCCGCAGAGGTTGGCGTCTTGCAGCTTGGAAACGATGCTTTGAGGATCGGCAAGCGCTTTCAGCAGGCCTTCGCCGCCGCCGACTTTGCGCCACGCGGCCAAATCCGCGCCGACTTGGCGGGACGGGTGCAGTAAGTTTTGATTGGCTTGGTTCATGATTGTTGCTCCTGCAAACCGGCGTGTTCGCGCAAATCGAATTTGCCGTAGTCGGGATATAAAACGGGGGCTTTGATATTGCTGGTCAGTCCGGCGCGGGTCATTTCGCGTTGCAGATCGTGGACGTGTCCGACACCGCCGCGCACTTTTTTCAGCGGCAGGCCGCAATTGGCGGCGGCTTTACCCGCGCGGCGGCCGAAGCTGATGATGTCCAAAAGCGCGTTGCCCATTAAGCGGTTGCGGCCGTGGATGCCGCCGGTTACTTCGCCGGCGCAATAGAGGCCTTCGACGCAGGTTGCGCCGTCGCCGTTGATTTCGACGCCGCCGTTTTGGTAGTGCAGGGTCGGATGAATCATTACGGGTTCGACGGCGGGGTCGATACCGCATTTGTGGGCGACGTGGCCGAGCGTAACCAAACGGTTCAACACATCAGGATCGTTTTCAATCAGGCGCGGGGTGTCGAGGAACACGCCGACCTGTCCGTCGCGCACCACGCCGCGGCCTTCGCGGCACTCTCGCAAAATGGCGGCGGCAACGACGTCGCGCGGCTGCAATTCGTCAACGAAACGCTCGCCCAAGCCGTTGATCAGTTTCGTGCCTGCGGAACGCACGGCTTCGGAAATCAGCGCACCCGCCAAGTGTGGCGGATGGGCGACGCCGGTCGGATGGTATTGGAAGGAATCAATGTCGCGCAGTTTCGCGCCGATGCGGTATGCCATCACCAGACCGTCGGCGGTTGCGCCGTAGTGGTTGGAAGTGGAGAAACCCTGCAAATGCAGCCGTCCGCTGCCGCCGGTTGCCAAGACCACGGCTTTGGCGTGAACCAATACCAAAGAGCGTTTTTCCAAATCGTACAAAATCGCGCCGACGCAGCGGCCGTGTTCGTCCGACAATAATTCGATGGCGGGGTGGCGGTTGAGCTGGGTGATGTTTTCGTCGAGTTCGACCGCCTCGCGCAGTACGCGCATCATTTCGAGGCCTGTGAAGTCGCGGTAGCTCAGAATGCGCGGCACGGTCGTACCGCCCGCACGTTTGCGGCTCAACATGCCGTTGCTGTCCGCGCCTTTGGCAAGGTCGAAAGTCATGCCCAAGCCGATCAGCCAGCGGATGGCGGACGGCGCGTCGGTAACCATTTGCGCCACCAATTCTTTTTTGCCTGCGTTGTGGCCGCCTTTGATGGTGTCGTCAAAGTGCTGCTGCAAGCTGTCTTCCGCGCCGACTGCCGCCTGAATGCCGCCTTCGGCCATCACGGTATTGCTGTCGCCGATACGCAGCTTGTTCGCCATAATCACGCGCGCGCCTGCTTCGGTTGCAGACAATGCCGCTGCCGCGCCCGCACCGCCGCCGCCGATAACCAGCACGTCGGTGTTCAAATGTTCCGCGCCCGACAAATCATAGTCGTCAATCAGGGATGACTGATCAGCAGTTTCGCCAAATCAGGATGGCAGTAATCGCCCGTGTTCGGACCGATGGGCAGTTTGACGCGCGCATTTGCCTGATAGTCGGGGTGAAACTGGCTCAACAATTCGTTTTTTTCCGGCAAGTCGCCGCGCAGTTCCAATGAGGAAGCGCGCAGGTTGGCAAGGGCGGTTTCGTAGTCTATGCCTTGGATTTCGTTCGCCATCACATTGCCTCCTCTTCAAATTTGACTTTCATTTTGCCGCTGTCGATTTCTTGCAGGCGGCGCATCAAATCCACCGGACGCAGCGTGCGCGCCGCTTTCATACGGCGGGCGAACAAGCCTAAGTGGTTCGGACGGATGTGTTCGGGGCAGGAAAGGGTGCAGAGGTTGCACATCACGCATTGATCAAAGGTCAGCGCAGCCGCGCCGAAATCGCCCGATACCACTTGCGCTACGCCGTTTTCCACTTCCAAACCTTTGGGGCAGGCTCTGTTGCAGCCGCCGCAATGACGGCAGTGTTGCGCTTCGGGGAAGGCTTTGGCGGTGTCGTCCAGCCAGTTCCAGCCGTCGCCGACCTCGCTCACGTCGTAATATTGGATATGCTCGGGAATGAAGTAGTCCAAGAAGCTGACCTGCATCCCTTCTTCGACTTTGGTTTCACACGCCAATGCAGTCGTTACCTCGTGCTCGCCTTCCTTGCGGATCATGCAGCGGCACGAACCGCACACGCCTTGCCCCATACAGCCGACGTTGGCAGTAATCGCGCTGCCGGCACGGGCATAGGCCTGAATGATTGACGAGTCGGCGGAGGCTTTGACCTCGTGGCCGTCTATGGTCAGGGTTAACAAGTTTTCACTCATGGTAGTGTCCTGTGGAATGAGATAGGGGAAATTGGATGTGTGTATTTTTATTACAAAATTTTTAGAAGTGCGGATGTTTTTGGGAAATATCTTATAAATCAATGCCTGACTGTCTTTTATCAGTGTATCAGAATTTGGATTTTTTGATGATGGCGAAGTCTGAAAGACAGGATAGGGGCTGATTGTGAACAAAAAACAGCGGTTTTCAGACAATCTTTACGCCATCTTGTTATTTTGTAAGATAAAATAAACTTACGATAAAGGAATAACTGCTAAAAACCGTTTTGAATACGAGTAAATATCATTATTAAGTGTTTGATATAAAAGCATATATCTATGTATTTATTGAATAAATTTGCAAAGTGTAAACGAATGCAAATGATGTTATAAAATTTCATAAAACGGCTAAGTTTGACTTCCGTCAAAAATCATCGTGGGTAGAATGACACGGTTTTTACATTTGTGTATGGTTGAAAAAAGAAAGACAGGTCGTCTGAAAAATAATTGTTTCTTTTTAAATTCATGTTATTAGTAAGATTCATTGCGGCGGTGAATCCAGCCTTTTCAGACGACCCTTTGGAATTTGAGTGGACAGATTAATTGTAGTTTTATTTCTGCCGGTAAATATTGCCGACAATATCCGTTATCATCATCCGAGTAGAATGATGGGTTATTAAGTTTTATAAGAATCAATCAATTATAAAAATTATATTGTCGCTCATAGCGATTGACAGCACTATTACACCGATTAAGGTCGTCTGAAAAACGACATCTATAAAAAGTGAACAAACCCTCCCTACCATGAGAAAAGGAACACAATCATGACCGTCATCAAGCAAGAAGACTTTATCCAAAGTATCTGCGATGCCTTCCAATTCATCAGCTATTACCATCCGAAAGACTACATCGACGCGCTCTATAAGGCGTGGCAGAAGGAAGAAAACCCCGCCGCCAAAGACGCGATGACGCAGATTTTGGTCAACAGCCGTATGTGTGCCGAAAACAATCGTCCCATCTGCCAAGATACCGGTATCGCAACCGTCTTCCTCAAAGTCGGCATGAACGTCCAATGGGATGCGGACATGAGCGTGGAAGAGATGGTTAACGAAGGCGTACGCCGCGCGTACACTTGGGAAGGCAACACCCTGCGCGCTTCCGTCCTCGCCGACCCTGCCGGCAAACGCCAAAACACCAAAGACAACACCCCCGCCGTCATCCACATGAGCATCGTGCCGGGCGACAAAGTCGAAGTAACCTGCGCGGCAAAAGGCGGTGGTTCTGAAAACAAATCCAAACTCGCCATGCTCAATCCTTCCGACAACATCGTCGATTGGGTATTGAAAACCATCCCAACCATGGGCGCGGGCTGGTGTCCTCCCGGCATCTTGGGCATCGGCATCGGCGGTACGCCCGAAAAAGCCGTACTGATGGCGAAAGAATCCTTGATGAGCCACATCGACATTCAAGAGTTGCAGGAAAAAGCTGCGTCAGGCGCAGAATTGTCCACCACCGAAGCCCTGCGCCTCGAACTCTTTGAAAAAGTCAACGCGCTGGGCATCGGCGCACAAGGTTTGGGCGGTCTGACCACCGTGTTGGACGTCAAAATCCTCGATTACCCGACCCATGCCGCTTCCAAACCGATTGCCATGATTCCGAACTGCGCCGCCACCCGCCACGTCGAGTTCGAATTGGACGGCTCAGGTCCGGTCGAACTGACCCCGCCGCGCGTCGAAGACTGGCCCGATTTGACTTACAGCCCCGACAACGGCAAACGCATCGATGTCGATAAGCTGACCAAAGAAGAAGTCGCCAGCTGGAAAACCGGCGACGTATTGCTGCTGAACGGCAAAATCCTCACCGGTCGCGATGCCGCGCACAAACGCCTCGTCGACATGCTCGACAAAGGCGAAGAGTTGCCCGTCGATTTCACCAACCGCCTGATTTACTACGTCGGCCCCGTCGATCCGGTCGGCGACGAAGTCGTCGGTCCCGCAGGTCCGACCACCGCCACCCGCATGGACAAATTCACCCGCCAAATGCTTGAGCAAACCGGCCTCTTGGGTATGATCGGCAAATCCGAACGCGGCGCAGCCACCTGCGAAGCCATCGCCGACAACCAAGCCGTGTACCTCATGGCAGTCGGCGGCGCGGCGTATCTCGTGGCAAAAGCCATCAAATCTTCCAAAGTATTGGCGTTCCCCGAATTGGGCATGGAAGCGGTTTACGAGTTTGAAGTTAAAGACATGCCCGTAACCGTCGCCGTAGATAGCAAAGGCGAGTCCATCCACGCCACCGCCCCGCGCCAATGGCAGGCAAAAATCGGCATCATCCCCGTCGAGTCCTAATGCCTTGATGCCAGGTTGAAAAGGTCTCTGAAAACTCGGAATACGGTTTTCAGACGACCTTTAATTTGCCTTCAAGCATTACACGCACAAGAGCAGGGGAATGGACAGTAAAGCAATATTACGGGCAAGTCTTGATAAAGAACAAGCATCGCCCCGCCCCGACTGCAGAAGCAGCCGAAATGTGTTATAAATAAGCCCTTCTACCGAACTCAAATTGGAGCATACGACATGGAATTGGTATTTATCCGCCACGGACAAAGCGAATGGAACGCAAAAAACCTGTTTACAGGCTGGCGCGACGTGAAATTGAGCGAGCAGGGGCTTGCCGAAGCTACCGCCGCCGGTAAAAAACTGAAGGAAAAAGGCTACGAGTTCGACATCGCTTTCACTTCCGTCCTGACCCGCGCGATTAAAACCTGCAACATCGTTTTGGAAGAATCCGACCAACTGTTCGTGCCGCAAATCAAAAGCTGGAGGCTGAACGAACGCCACTACGGTCAGCTGCAAGGTTTGGATAAAAAACAAACCGCTGAAAAATACGGCGACGAGCAAGTCCACATCTGGCGCCGCAGCTACGATACCCCTGCCGCCGCTGCTCGACCCGAAAGACCCGTTCTCCGCACACAACGACCGCCGCTATGCCAACCTGCCCGCCGATGTCGTACCTGACGGCGAAAATCTGAAAGTTACTTTGGAGCGCGTACTGCCGTTCTGGGAAGACCAAATCGCCCCCGCGCTTCTGAGCGGCAAACGCGTCTTGGTCGCCGCACACGGCAACTCCCTGCGCGCCTTGGCAAAACACATCGAAGGCATTTCCGACGAAGACATCATGGGCTTGGAAATCCCAACCGGTCAGCCGCTGGTGTACAAATTGGACGACAATTTGAAAGTGGTTGAAAAATTCTATCTGTAAGCCGTTGCGGATAAGATAAAGGTCTCTGAAAACTCGGATTTGGGTTTTCAGACGACCTTTTGATTGTGAGAAACGCTTGGAATATAAAGTTTGAAATAGGCAAAGACAAATAAACAGCCCGGTCAAAAATGACCGGGCTGTTGAATTTTGGTCGGAGTGAAAGGATTCGAACCTTCGACCCCTTGCACCCCATGCAAGTGCGCTACCAGACTGCGCCACACTCCGACTCGATAAGTTCGGAATTATAGTTTTACTGCCCAGCTTTGGCAAGCGTAAGGCAGGGTGGTTTGGGCTATCTGTTTGAAGTGGCTTTGAATTTGTTTGACGTAAGGTCGGGTAGGGCAGACGGGATGTCTTGTTCTTCACTTGAATCCGCCATATTTTCAGACGACCTTTGTTCGGCAAACGAGTGTGGCGGAATTTTATGGCTGCTATATAATTGCTGCTTTGATTTTTAATGAAAAAACAGGGCTGATGGACAATATTTTGCATGAATTGTTTGCGCGTCAGGCGTTTACGTCTAGCTTGGTAGAGCGCAATTTCGGACAGGTTTCGGGCTGGATTGAGCTGGTCGGCGTATTGATACTGATGGCGGTAGCGTTTGGGTTGTCAAACCGACTAAAAAACCGTTATTTCTTTGTGGAACAGGGTAACTTCGCGCTATTGCGGCATATCGGCAGGCGGATTTTGTGGCCGGTGCTGATGATGATTTTCGGTGCGGCGGCTTTGTTTGTCTGCAATCTGACGGAATTTCGCGCGGTATGGCTGCATCTGCTGATTTTAGCGGCGCGCTGGATGATTCTGATTCGGGTTAGCGTGGCGGTTGTTCATGCTGCTTTGCGGCAAAACAAACTGACCGACTGGCTGGAGAAATCAGTCTCCATGGTTTTGTGGGTAGGCTTCGTGCTTTGGCTGTCGGGCTTGGATGATAAGATTTTGGCGATGCTCGACGGCATCAGCTTCTCGGTCGGTTCGGGCAAACTGAGCCTGTTGATGATTCTGAACGGGATTTTGTGGGTCGGGCTTCTGATGATAGGCGCGTCGTGGTTGGCGCGTTTTATCGGCGAGCGTTTGGAGAAAAGCAGCCTGGACAATAACCTGTCCATGATTTTGTCCAAAATCATCAAAACGGTGATGATGGTTTTGGCGGTCTTGATTGCGCTGCCGCTGGTGGGGATTGATTTGACGGTATTGTCGGTGTTCGGCGGTGCGTTGGGTGTCGGTATCGGTTTCGGTCTGCAAAAAGTGGCGAGCAACTATATTTCCGGTTTCATCATTTTGGGCGACCGCTCCATCCGCATGAACGACCGTCTGACCGTCAACAACTTTACCGGTTATGTCACCAAAATTACCTCGCGCTTTGTCGTGCTGCGCAATGCCAACGGTACGGAGGCGCTGATTCCGAACGAAACTTTCGTGACCTCAATGGTGGTCGACGAATCCTATACCAGCCGCGAATTGCAGCAGTCGTTCAATATACAGGTTGCCTATCATTCTGATTTGATTAAGGCGCTCGACATCATCAAAAGCGCAGCCGCCGCGCAGCCGCGTGTTTCCAAACATCCCGCGCCTTTGGCGGTCGTCACTAATTTCGGCGACAACGGTATCGATTTGCGCGTGTCTTATTGGGTGAAAGACCCGGAAAACGGCTTTGCCGCGCTGCAATCGGCGATTTTTCTGGATATTTGGCGGCAGTTTAACGAACACGACATTGAGTTCCCTTATCCGCAACGCGAAGTCCGTATCCTGAATGAAGAGCAGTCCCCAAGCAACATCGCCATGATTAAGGCGGGAATGCAGGCGCGCAGTGATACCAAATCCGATCCCGCGATGGACGCTGCCGGAGACGATTGATGGCAAAGCCCTTGAAGTATCCCGTGTCTGCGCTGGTGGTTTTGCATGATGCCGACGGTAATATCCTTCTAATCGAGCGTACTTCGCCGCAAGGTTTTTGGCAGTCGGTAACCGGCAGCATCGAGTCGGACGAAACCATAGAGGAAACCGCCAAACGCGAAGTTTGGGAGGAAACCGGCATCCGTCTTGCAGAAGGGCAGCTCTGCAACTGGCACGACAGCACGGTTTACGAAATCTACCACCACTGGCGGCACCGCTATCCGAAAGGCGTGTTTGAAAACCGCGAACACGTCTTTTCTGCCGAAATCCCGCGCGATGCGGTGATTGTTTTGCAGCCCGACGAACACGTCGCTTACGGATGGTTCGGTATTGAAGAAGCGGCGGAAAAAGTGTTCTCCCCGTCGAACAAAAGGGCGATTCTGGAATTGGGTAAAAGGTTGGGTTTGAGCGTTTGAAGGATGACGGCGCATAGAGAGCAGGCAAACGGAGTTAAAGGACAATAGACAGTCTCTTTTATATCTAATAAAATAAACGATAATTGTTATTGATTAAATTTGGTAACATCAAACCGTAAAGGTCGTCTGAACGTTCGGCTTTTTGATTGAAAGCCTTTAAATCCCGCTGTTCAAACGGCCTTTTCCATATTTTCGTTTTCTATCTGCTTGGAGAATCCATGTTACGCCTGACTGCTTTAGCCGTATGTTGCGCCCTTGCTTTGGGTGCGTGTTCGCCGAAAGACTCCGCTTCTAACCAAAATGCCCAAACCGCTTCCGCCGCCCAAACCGAAGGCGGGGGCTTGACCGTCAAAACGACGCGCGGTGATGCGAAAGTGCCGCAAAATCCTGAACGTATCGCCGTTTACGATTTGGGCATGCTCGATACTTTAAACAAATTAGGCGTGAAAACAGGTTTGTCCGTCGATAAAAACCTGCTGCCTTATTTGGACGAATATTACAAAACCACCAAACCTGCCGGTACGCTATTCGAGCCGGATTACGAGGCACTCAACGCTTACAAACCGCAGCTCATCATCATCGGCAGCCGCGCCGCCAAAGCGTTTGACAAGTTGAACGCCATTGCACCGACCATCGAAATGACCGCCGATACCGCCAACCTCAAAGAAAGTGCCAAAGAGCGTATCGACGCGCTGGCACAAATCTTCGGCAAGCAGGCGGAAGCAGACAAGCTGAAAGCCGAAATCGATGCGTCTTTTGACGCTGCGAAAACCGCCGCGCAAGGTAAAGGCAAAGGTTTGGTGATTCTGGTCAACGGCGGGAAAATGTCCGCTTTCGGACCGTCTTCACGACTGGGCGGCTGGCTGCACAAAGACATCGGCGTTCCAGCCGTTGACGAAGCCATTAAAGAAGGCAGCCACGGTCAGCCCATCAGCTTCGAATACCTGAAAGAGAAAAATCCCGACTGGCTGTTCGTCCTCGACCGCAGTGCGGCGATAGGCGAAGAAGGGCAGGCGGCGCGCGAAGTGTTGAATAATCCGCTGGTGGCGCAGAGTACGGCTTGGAAAAAAGGGCAGGTGGTGTATCTGCCTCCGGAAACTTATTTGGCCGCGGGCGGTGCGCAGGAACTGCTGAATGCGGGTAATTTGTTGAAGGATGCTTTTTCTCAGGCGAAATAGGCATTGAATTTTTTCAGACGGCCTTGATGTGCGGGATGCCGCCATGAGGCCGTCTGAAAGCTTGTGCGGGCTGTGCGCGGATATTGTGCGGCAATGTGATGCGATATTCCGACACGCAG
>CAKMQH010000197.1 GCA_927911515.1 uncultured Neisseria sp. | reverse complement strand
AAATCAGGACAAGGCGACGAAGCCGCAGACAGTACAGATAGTACGGAACCGATTCACTTGGTGCTTCAGCACCTTAGAGAATCGTTCTCTTTGAGCTAAGGCGAGGCAACGCCGTACTGGTTTAAAGTTAATCCACTATATCAGACAAATTGACAACAAAACAATCCACTCCCAGCAGCAATCCGCCCTACACCGATATAGGCTGCAAACACGGCTGTTGCTGTTTATGCAACCATTTCATTTGAGTCATAATGTTGCATTTAAAATTCATTTCAGATATGTCTATTAAGGAGTAAAATAGCCACCGTTTTATTTTGTTATATTTTGAAAGTATATTTAAATGTCCGCACCTCAATTCGACGTCGCCGTCATCGGCGCAGGTCCTGCAGGCTCGGTAGCATCCGCCCTGCTTCACAAAAAAAGGTTATAAAGTCTGCGTGTTGGAGAAACAGCACTTTCCGCGCTTCGTCATCGGCGAAAGCCTGCTGCCGCACTGCATGGAAATGCTGGAAGAGGCCGGTTTTGCCGACGCCGTACACGCCGAATCCAGCTTTCAGTTTAAAAACGGCGCTGCGTTTTCATGGGGCAGCCGTTATACCGAATTTGATTTCACTGATAAATTTTCAGACGGCCCCGGCACGGTTTACCAAGTGCGTCGCGGTATTTTCGACAAAATCCTGATCGACGAAGCCGCCAAACAAGGCGTGGAAGTGCGTTTCGGACACGGCGTAACCGCGTTCGACAACAGCGGAGATTTCGCCCGTTTGAGCGTGGAAGCCGATACAGGCGAAAGCTACGAGCTGACCGCGAAATTCGTATTGGACGCCAGTGGCTACGGTCGCGTGCTGCCGCGCCTGCTGGACTTGGAAACGCCGTCGCACCTGCCGCCGCGCCAAGCGCACTTCACCCACATCGACGACAACATCACCAACCCGAAATTCGACCGCAGCAAAATCCTGATTACCACCCACCCGCAACACCGCGACGTGTGGATTTGGCTGATTCCCTTCGGCGACAACCGCTGCTCCATCGGCGTAGTCGGCACGCCTGACGTACTCGCGGGCGAATCGGAAACGGTGTTGAAAAAATTTGTCTATGAATGTCCGATGCTGAAAGAAATTCTGGACAAAGCCGTCTGGGAAAACGACTTCCCGTTCCGCTCCATCCAAGGCTACTCCGCCAACGTCAAATCGTTGTACGGCAAGCATTTCGCGCTGTTGGGCAATGCCGCCGAGTTCCTCGATCCCGTATTCTCATCAGGCGTAACCATCGCGCTGCACTCCGCCAAACTCGCTGCCGACCTGTTGGCAAAACAGCTTGAAGGCGGCGCGGCGGACTGGGATGCCGAGTTTGCCAAACCGTTGATGATAGGCGTAAACGCATTCCGCACTTACGTCGACGGCTGGTACGATCTCCGCTTCCAAAACGTCGTTTACGCACCCAACCGCAGCCCTGAAATCAGCCGCATGATTTCTTCCATTTTGGCAGGCTACGCATGGGATACCGAAAATCCGTTCGTGGCAAAATCCGAGCAGCGCCTGTCCACGCTGGCGGCTTTGGTCGGCGACCTGAAAATCGAATAAGGGGTCAACCGACGCCTTTTTACAACCGCTTCCGCCCCAGTGCGCAAAATCGTTGTTCACTGGGGCAAGCTGTTTTACATTTTCAGACGACCCCTGAAAAGGTCGTCTGAAATACTGTCCGACATCGGTTACAATACTTCCTTCCTCCGCACCGACAAAGGAACCCCATGCGATTTCCAAGCCTAGCCCTTGCCGCGCTGACCCTCAGTGCCTGCGCCCTTTCCCCTTCCCTGCCCCATCCGCAAACCATGCCGCCGCTTGAGCAATCGGGTTTGTGGTTCAAGCTTGAGCAGACTGACGCTTCGGGCAATGCCGCCCAAACCAGCCTGCTGGCGGTCGAGCAGCTTCCGGAGGGCATCCGCTTCGTGCAAACCGATGCGCTGGGTGCGCCCGTATCGCGCCAGTTTGTCGGCACGAAAGGCTGGAAAAACGATGGCTTTATCATGCCCAATTCCGCTTCGCGCCGCCTGTTTGCCGCGCTGCTGCCGCTGCTTGCCGCCGACCGCGCCGCCACACTGTATCCCGAAGTGGAGCAAAAAACATCCGAACACAACACATTCTGCCCCGACGGCAACGGCGCCGTATTCCGTTATAAAGAACAAGATTTATGGTGCGTCGCACACGATAACGAACGTTTCGTGATTGCCTTCCCCGACAAAACACGTTGGACCGTCAGCCCGATTAAAGAAGAAGAATGATGAAAACCCCCGTTTATCTCAGCCGCCCCGCCGTCACCAGCGCGCTCGGCAGCGGTCTGCAAACCCATATCAATGCACTGCTGACACCGTCTGAAACTTCGCCGCTGACGTTTTCCGACCAATGGGTCAAAGGCAAAAACTTCGCATTCGGAGCGGTAAACGAAACGCTGCGACCGCTGCCCGACAACCTGCCCGCTGCATACCGCAGCCGCAACAACCAACTGCTGTGGCACGCGCTGGAGCAGATTGAAGACGACATCCACGCCGCCGTCCGCCGTTACGGCGCAGCGCGGATCGCCGTCATCATGGGTACGTCCACCAGCGGCGCTGATGAAAATATGCCCTTGTTCCAACACGTTGCCGACGGCGGCAGCTGGACGGACAAACCGTTCAACCAGCTTCAGCACGAAATGGCATCGCCTTCGGAATTTGTTGCACACGTTTACGGCATTCACGGCCTGTGCTACGCCGTTTCCACCGCCTGCACATCGGGCGCGCGCGCCTTAATCAGCGCGGCGCGGCTGTTGCGCGCGGGTTTGTGCGACGCGGTTATTTGCGGCGGCGTCGATACCCTGTCGCCGTTGACCATCAACGGTTTCGCTTCGCTGGAAGTGCTTTCAGACGACCTCGCCAACCCGTTTTCCGCTAACCGCAACGGTATCAATATTGGCGAAGCCGCCTCAGCCTTCGTCATGACCCGCGATGCCGATTTCGGCGGCACGATGCAGCTGTTGGGCTACGGCGCAAGCAGCGACGCTTATCATATGTCCTCGCCCCGCCCCGACGGTTTGGGGGCGGCGCAGTCTTTTCAGGCAGCGCTGAACAATGCCGGTTTGCAGCCGCAGGACATCGGCTGGATTAATCTGCACGGCACCGGCACGAAACACAACGACAGCATGGAAAGCCGCGCCGTCGCCGACGTATTCGGCAGCCAAACCTTCTGTACTTCGACCAAGCCGCAAACCGGACACACGCTCGGCGCCGCCGGGGCCATCGAAGCCGCATTCGCCTGGGGCATCGCCGACCGCGGCTGCAACCCGCAGGGCAAACTGCCGCCGCAACAGTGGGACGGCATCCCCGACCCCGAACTGCCCGCCATCGCCCTGACCTACGGCAACAGCGTATGGCCGTCTGAAAAACGTATCGCCGCCAGCTCGTCTTTCGCCTTCGGCGGCAGCAATGCGGTATTGATTATTGGAGAATCAGCCGAATAAACCGCTTCCGGCTTTGCCTCAACGATATAGTGGATTAACTAAATCAGGACAAGGCGACGAAGCCGAAGACAGTACAGATATAGTGGATTAAAATTGCAATGATACGGCGTTGCCAACGCCCTTATGTACTACCCGAGACCTTTGCAAAATTCCCCTCTTCCCCTTCACCCCCAACAGCCAAACCCAAACACAGGTTTTCGGCTGTTTCATGCCAAATATCCCCGTTTTCTCCCCAGATCGCCCCATAATAAGGCATCCGACGCCGCCTTTTAGGCGCCAACAGGCACACTTTAGCC
>CAKMQH010000196.1 GCA_927911515.1 uncultured Neisseria sp. | reverse complement strand
AGCTAAAGTTACGTACTGTACATTTTGAAACTGTCTTTATTTTCACATTTATTCGTGGGCAGCCACGCTACGGGTTTCAGACGCGTTTGGGTGTTTTTGGGGGAACGGTTGGCATTTCATTTTCCGAGCGAGCCGTAACGTGGCGACGCTGACTGAAATATGGAAAATTTTTCAGTTGTAGCGTGGGTTTGCCCACGACATCTTCGGTCTGGCAATCTGAAACCGTCTTTATTTTCACACTCATTTTCGTGGGCAAAGCCCACGCTACGGTTTCAGACGACCTTCCTCGCGTTTCCAACATTAAGACGAATTGTGCCAAGTCTTGCGGCAGCGGGGCTTTTAAGATGAGTTTTTCACCTGTCAGCGGGTGGTCGAGGTGTAGCTCGGCGGCGTGGAGGAACATCCGTTTCAAACCGAGTTTCTGGAGGCGTTTGTTGGCTTGGTAGTCGCCGTAACGTTCGTCGCCGGCAATGGGGCATTGCTGCGATTGGAGGTGGACACGGATTTGGTGGGTGCGGCCGGTTTTCAGGGTGGCTTGCACGAGGGTGAGCTGCGAGAGGCCAACTTGGTGCAGGAGGTCGTCTGAAAAGCGGTTGAGTACGCGGAAGATGGTGTGCGCGGATTGTCCGTCTTCGCTGACGCGCACCATTTTTTCGCCTTGCGCGCCGGTGTATTTGAACAGGGGCAGTTTGACGTGGAAGCTGTCGTTCGGCAGTTTGCCTACGCCCAGCGCGAGGTAGATTTTCTTGGGGTGGTCGTTGCGGATGGCTTCGTGCAGTTTGACGAGTGCGCTGCGTTTTTTGGCAATCATCAAGAGGCCGCTGGTGTCTTTGTCGAGGCGGTGGACGAGTTCGAGATAACGGGCTTCGGGGCGGGCGCGGCGGATTTGTTCGATGACGCCGAAGCTCACGCCGCTGCCGCCGTGAACGGCGACGCCTGCGGGTTTGTCGATGACGAGTAACGCGTCGTCTTCGTAGATGATGGTAAATTCGCGCGCGGGTACGGCTTGGGCGCGGTTTTCAGACGACCTTTGTTTTTCGGCGGTGCGCACGGGCGGGATGCGGAGCAGGTCGCCTGTTTGGATGCGGCTGTCGGGTTTGCAGCGTTTTTTTGTTCAGGCGCACTTCTCCGGCGCGGATAATGCGGTGGATATGGCTTTGGGTACGCCTTTGAGGATTTTTATCAGATAGTTGTCAAGGCGTTGGCCGGCTTCGTGTTCGGCGACGGTAATCAGGCTGACTGAATCTTTGCTTATTGCGTGCGTTTTCATCTATAATCCCGAACATCCGTTTCGGCAGAAACCTGTACAAACAGGCCGTATGGGACGGATGGTATTGTTAAAACGAGATTTTATATTAAAAACGCACTCTGCAAAGCATTTTCCCTGCGGTTATGCCAAAGCCCGTAAACGCAGGAGCGTAATTAAGTTTGATTTGATTTTGCCGATTTGACCGGGCATAAGACGAGGGGCGGGTGTTTGACAAACCTGCCGCGCCGCACCGTTCGAAACTTCCGGCATAACGATAATAAGAAGATGTCGGCTACCTGTTTTCTAAGCCGGGCCTGTACCGTCCGGACTTCGGCGGCGGACGGAGCGTTCCGCCGCATTGTTCTTTATTGCCTTCTTTATCCGTATCCTTCCGCACACGGCCGCATTGTTTTGGGCGGCGTGCAACCTTGCGGACTTCAATTCAAAAACTGATTGCTCATCCGGGTTTCTGCATCCCGCGCCGAAAAGGGGCGTGGGCTATGCCTAATCCCGCCCGCCTCGCAGAGTGTCTGACAGAGCAGGCAGGTCGTCTGAAAAAGGCTGCCCACCTGTGCGAGGTAATTATTATGAAAAGAATGTTGTTCAATGCAACGCAAGCCGAAGAGCTGCGCGTTGCCATTGTCGATGGGCAAAACCTTTTGGATTTGGACATCGAAACGCTGGGTAAAGAGCAGCGCAAAGGTAATATTTATAAGGGTATCATCACCCGTATCGAGCCGTCGCTGGAAGCGTGTTTCGTGGATTACGGAACCGACCGCCACGGCTTTTTACCGTTTAAGGAAGTATCGCGTTCGTATTTCCGCGATTACGAAGGCGGCAGGGCGCGTATTCAAGACGTGCTCAAAGAAGGCATGGAAGTCATCGTTCAAGTCGAAAAAGACGAACGCGGCAACAAAGGCGCGGCGCTGACCACCTTCATCAGCCTTGCCGGACGCTATCTGGTATTGATGCCGAACAACCCGCGCGCGGCGGCGTATCTCGCCGTATCGAAGGCGAAGAGCGTCAAGAACTCAAAGCCGCTATGGCAGAACTCGACATTCCGAACGGCATGAGCATCATTGCCCGCACCGCCGGTATCGGCCGCAGCGCGGAAGAGTTGGAATGGGATTTGAACTACCTCAAACAACTTTGGCAGGCGATCGAAGAAGCCGGCAAGGCACACCACGACCCTTACCTCCTCTTCATGGAAAGCTCGCTGCTCATCCGCGCCATCCGCGACTATTTCCGTCCCGACATCGGCGAAATTCTGGTGGACAATCAAGAAGTTCACGATCAAGTTGCCGAGTTTATGAGCTACGTCATGCCGAGCAACGTAGGTCGTCTGAAACTCTATCAAGACCATACGCCGCTGTTCTCCCGCTTCCAAATCGAACACCAAATCGAAAGCGCGTTCGCACGCAGCGTCAGCCTGCCTTCAGGCGGCGCGATTGTGATCGACCACACTGAAGCCCTTGTTTCCATCGACGTCAACTCCGCCCGCGCCACCCGCGGCTCGGACATCGAAGACACCGCGTTCAAAACCAATATGGAAGCCGCTGAAGAAGTAGCCCGCCAAAATGCGCCTGCGCGACTTGGGCGGTTTGGTCGTCATCGACTTCATCGACATGGAAAACCCCAAGCACCAGCGCGATGTTGAAAACGTCCTGCGCGACGCGCTCAAAAAAGACCGCGCCCGCGTCCAAATGGGCAAACTCTCCCGCTTCGGCCTCTTGGAATTGAGCCGCCAACGCCTGAAACCCGCTTTAGGCGAAAGCAGCCACGTTGCTTGTCCGCGCTGCGCCGGTACCGGCGTCATCCGCGGCATCGAATCGACCGCCCTGCACGTTTTGCGCATCATTCAAGAAGAAGCGATGAAAGACAACACCGGCGAAGTACACGCCCAAGTGCCCGTCGATGTCGCCACCTTCCTGTTGAACGAAAAAACGCGCCGAGCTGTTTGCGATGGAAGAGCGTTTGGACGTCAACGTCGTCCTGATTCCGAATATCCATC
>CAKMQH010000195.1 GCA_927911515.1 uncultured Neisseria sp. | reverse complement strand
ACGGGTGATAGGGCAAGAGAATAGGTCGTCTGAAAACGCAGCGGGCTGCAATACTGCCTTAGTGTGCACTGTGAGAAGGCTCGTTATTGGAAACGGCTGCCTTGCTGGCGCACAATGCCGACTACGTCCGCGCCAAAAAAGAGCGTTCACGTCCGTTTCGTCTGATGAGGTTGGTGGAGGAGGTGGTGAGTCTTTGGGGAGTAGGAGGGGATGGGGGG
Organism: uncultured Neisseria sp.; assembly: GCA_927911515.1. Taxonomy (GTDB): domain Bacteria; phylum Pseudomonadota; class Gammaproteobacteria; order Burkholderiales; family Neisseriaceae; genus Neisseria. Next base: position 2,382 of record CAKMQH010000195.1, on the reverse strand, counting down.
AGGTTATAAAAACGTTTTGAATTATATATTCGGTTTCAGACGACCTCTAACATTTCCCTGTATAATCACGCTTTTGTTCAAAAGCTTGTACTTTCCAATATGATTTATCCGTGGCATCAAAACCAGTGGCGGCAGCTTGCCGGCCATTGGGAAAACCGTCCGAACGCTTGGCTGTTTACCGGTAAGGAAAATACCGGCAAGACGGCGTTTGCGCGGTTTGTGGCACAGGCTTTGCTGTGCGAATCGCCTCGGGAAGATCATCAGCCTTGCGGCGTATGCGCTTCGTGTCATTTGTTTTTGCAAAACAGCCATCCCGATTTTTACGAACTCACTCCTGAAATCCCCGAAGACGGTGCGGTCGGGCGAAAATTGTTGCAGATTAAAATCGATGCCGTACGCGATATTGTGGAGAACATTTATCTGACGGCTGTGCGCGGAGGATTGCGGGTGGTATTGGTGCATCCCGCTGAAAGCATGAACGTGCAGGCGGCAAACGGTTTGCTCAAAGCTTTGGAAGAACCGCCACAACATGTTGTTTTTTTTGATGGTTACGCATGCACGCGACAAGCTTCTTCCGACCATTAAAAGCCGTTGCCGCCAGATGGTTCTGCCCGCACCTTCGCGCGACGAAGCTTTGTCGTATCTTCGTGGAGAGGGTGTGGACGATGCGGAATCTTTACTGGCTTTCACAGCGGCGCGCCGTTGTTGCCCATGCGCCCGAAATGGATGACTTACGCGAAGAGCTGCTCACTTTACTTGCCGCGCCGCGCCTGTTGACGATACTCGACTACGCCGCTGCGTTTGATAAACACAAGCAACCGTTGGCAGTATTTATCGATTGGATGCAGAAATGGCTGTTGGATGTCGGCTTGGCGCAACAACAAATGCCGCCGCTTTATTATCCGGATTACGCGCAGGCATTGTCGCAGACGGCTTCCAAAACCGATCCGCGCCGCCTGTTTGCGCTGACAGGTCGTCTGAACGCACTCAGCCCTTACGGATACCACACCTTGAGTGTTAAAATGCAGCTTGAGTATCTGCTGACTGAATATCTCGAATTTTGGCAAAACAAATAATTAGATAAGGTAAAACAAAATGGTAAACAACAATAAAGACATTCCGGCGAAAATGATGGCGTTGCAGCTCAAAGACCCGACTCTGCTCTACAACTGCTATATGCCGTTTCTCGAACACGGCGGACTTTTCGTTCCGACCGAAGACGTATTTTCATTAGGCGAAGACATCCTGCTTGCCGTTGAAATCGCCGATTACCCCAAACGTTTCCTGCCTACCAAAGTCGTCTGGATCAACCCTGCCCGTACTTCCGCCCACCGTCCTAAAGGCGTTGGACTGGCATTTTCCGAACACGAGAGCTGCCTTCAGGCGAAAAACCTGATTGAAGGCGAGCTAGGTCCGAAACTGCGCAGCGACCGCGTTACCTTTACGCTTTAAAATCATGCATTTAATCGATTCGCATTGCCATCTTAATTTCGAAGGCTTGAGCAACCGCCTGCCTGAAGTGCTTGCCAATATGGAAGAACAAAGCGTCAAGCAGGCGCTTGCCATCAGCGTGAGCAAACAGAGTTTCGCCGAAGTCTTCGACATTGCCCAAGCCAATGAACAGATTTACTGTACCATAGGCGTACACCCCGACAGCCAAGAAGCCGAAGAATTTACCGTCGCTGAAATGGTCGAAGCGGCAAAACACCCGAAAGTCGTCGGCATAGGCGAAACGGGCTTGGATTATTACTGGTGCAAAGGCGATTTGGCATGGCAGCACCGCCGCTTCGCCGAACACATCCAAGCCGCCAACGAAAGCGGTTTGCCCGTGATTGTCCACACCCGCGATGCCGCCGCCGATACTTTGGCGATTTTGAAAGAAGGTCAAACCAACTCGGGCGTTATCCACTGCTTCACCGAAGATACTGCTTTCGCCAAAGCCGCTTTGGATTTGGGACTTTACATTTCCTTCTCCGGTATTGTTACTTTCAAAAATGCCCCGCAAATTCAGGAAGCCGCCAAATACGTCCCTGCGGATCGAATGCTGGTTGAAACCGATGCCCCGTTTCTCGCCCCTGTTCCCAAACGCGGCAAACCCAATGAACCTTCCTATGTCCGCTACACCGCCGAGTTTGTAGCGAAACTGCGTGGCGAATCCGTGGAAACGCTCGCCGCTTACACCAGCGACAATTTCTATCGTTTGTTCAATAAAGTACCCGATATCCGTGTTTGATTCGAATGGAACAAAGGTCGTCTGAAATGCCTTAGTTGGCATTTCAGACGACGGCGGATTCGTATTTGAAGTGCAACTTTCCATAACAGAAAAAGGCCAGTATGCGGTAGCATACGGCCTTTCCTGCAAGAAAGATTGCCATGAGCTAC
>CAKMQH010000194.1 GCA_927911515.1 uncultured Neisseria sp. | reverse complement strand
AAAAATCAAGACATTTTCAGACGACGGTCGAGGTCGTCTGAAAATGTCGTAATTCTATCCTGACTGCATTTAAAATGCTATTTTGCCACTTTGCCTGACTGTTACCGGCAGAAATATCGTTATTGGGATTCTCCGCCATTGATTGAGTGCAAACGGTTGCAACTTTACAGCAGCAGCCCTTTTATCAAACAGGAAAAACGGGAAGGGATTCGCTTTTTTCAGACGACCTCAAGCCGGGAAGGTTGGGAAATAACCGTCTACGCCGTATTGCTTTAAGACGTTTTTCAGTTCGGGGATGCGGATGGTGGGATCGACCGCCATCGGCGGCATGGGCGGTTCTACGCCTTCTTCGTTTTGGTTGCGCATCCAGTCCGCCATTGCAAAAATGCGGATAAGGACGGGTTCGGCGAGGTCTTTGCTGATTTCCAGTTCGTTCATGGCTTGGGCGAAGCAGGCGACCCATTCGTCGCGCACCTGCATATTCACGGCAAAGGGCATATGCCGCGCCCGCAGCATGGGATGGCCGTATTTTTGCTCGAACAAGGGCGGGCCGCCGAGCCAGCCGCTGAAAAATTCGTAGAGTTTTTCTCGAATCAGCGTCATGTCTTCGCCGTGCATCTGGCGCAGGGCGTGGTATTGCGGTTCGAGTTCCATCAAGTCGTAAAAGCGGTCGGTCAGGTTGCGTACGCCTGCCGCGCCGCCGAATGCGTGATACATAGTGTTCTTTCTTTAAAGGTCATCTGAAACGGGGATTTTAATAGACTGCGCCGATTGTGTCATACAGGATAAGGAGAGGTCTCTGAAAACCTGTTCCGTTTTCAGACGACCTTAAATTTTTGGGCGGAGAACCGATTTTCTGATGCAGGACAACGGCAATCGAAAATCAACTTAGCTGCGATGTTCCCATACGTTCGCCCGCTCGACTTCTTTCCACGCTTCGAGAATCAGGCTGCCGTCGTTGTCTTTCAAGAGCGTTGCGTCGGAAAGCATACGCCGCCAAGTGCGGGCGTTTTTCAGACCGTACATCAGCCCGAGGCTGTGGCGGACGATGTGGCGCAAGATTGTGCCGCGTCCGGCTTGGATTTGGGTTTGGCTGTATGTGTAGAGGCGCTGCACCAAATCGGCGTATTCAATGGGGCTGCGGGTGTCGCCGTAAAACAGCCTGTCCCATTCGTGCATGATCATCGGGTTGTGGTACGCCTCGCGTCCGACCATTACGCCGTCAACGTGTTGCAGGTGTCCGGCGATTGCTTCGTTGGTGGTGATGCCTCCGTTGATGATGATTTCCAGCTCGGGAAACTCTTGCTTGAGGCGGTAAACGTAATCGTATTTCAACGGCGGAACGTCGCGGTTTTCTTTGGGGGAAAGCCCGTCCAGCCATGCGTTGCGTGCGTGGACGATGAAGGTTTTGCAGGCGGTTTTGTCGCGCAGCGTGCCGACGAAATCGGCAACGGTTTGATATTCGGTCTGCCTGTCCACGCCGATGCGGTGTTTGACGGTAACGGGAATTTTGACCGCATCCTGCATGGCGTTGAGGCAGTCGGCAACCAGCATGACTTCGTTCATCAGACACGCGCCGAACGAGCCTTTCTGCACGCGCGGGCTGGGGCAGCCGCAGTTGAGGTTGACCTCGTTGTAGCCGTATTCTTCGGCTGCTTTGGCCGCCTTCGCCAAATCGGACGGGTCGCTGCCGCCCAGTTGCAGGGCGACGGGCTGTTCGCCTTCGTTAAACATCAAAAAGCGGTCTTTGTCGCCATAGATGATGGCGCCGGAATTGACCATTTCGCTGTAAAGCCATGTGTTGCGGGTAATCTGGCGGGCGAGATAGCGGTAGTGCCGGTCAGTCCAGTCGAGCATGGGGGCAACGGACAGGTGGCGGGGCGGGAGGGAGGCTTGAGTCATGTGTTTCATGTATCTGATTATTTTCAGGCGGCATTATATCAGACGGACTGCATCGGCAATCGGCACAGGAGTCGTCTGAAACGGCAAAACCTGCTTTTTGAAGCAGGTTTTGTATGTTCAAAGGCACTTATTCGACGCAATCTTTCAGCGTATTTTTATAAGTATAAAGGTATGACGCGCCGACAAACGATGCGCCGCCGACGACATTGCCTAAAAACACGGGAATCATGTTGAAGAAAAACTGCCCCCATGTGATGTCTGCACCCGCCAAAATACCGGCGGGGATGACGAACATATTGGCGACAAGGTGTTGGAAACCGTTTAACACGAAAATCATTACGGGAAACCAAATCGCCAACATCCGCCCTGCCGTATGCTTGGCGGCAAAGTGCAGCCACGCGCCCATACACACCATCCAGTTACACGCGACCGCCGAGACGAAGGCCCTGCCGAAATCCATGTGGACTTTGGCTTCCGCCACCACAATCGTTTTTTTCCGCCACGCTACCCTCGGTCATGCCGACATAGTGTCCGAGGAAAAACGCCATCGCCAGCGTTCCCGCCAAATTGCCCAAACACACGACGACCCAGTTGCGCAGCAGCATTTTTTGTGGAAATCCGCCCTGCCAAACGTCCCAAAGACATAATCATCATATTGCTCGTTACCAGCTCGCCGCCGCCGAGCAGGATGCAGATCAAGGCAATGGGGAACATCGATGCGCCGAGTAAAGTCGCCAAGCCGCCCCATTCGTGCGGAATGCCGCTGACCACTTTCAAATAGGCAAGATAACCGAAGCCGATGTATCCGCCCGCCAAAACGCTCAAAACCGCCAGCGTGGAAACGCTGGATTGTGCCTTGGCACAGCTTTTATCGAGGACGACCTGTAAAATTTCCTGTGGGTATAAATCGCGCGAAGCCATGATTTTCCTTAAAGTGGATTGAGGTGGGAACGCCGTTTCTTAAGACGGCAAAACTGTCGCGGTAGTGCAGTGTTGAGGGGATGCCGGTGTACGGTCTTATCGGATAAAAAACAATAGTGTATTAAACCTAAAATGCGGTCGCGCCGCCTTGCTTTGGCTCAAAAGAAAGATTATTACATCCAGCAGACAGGTTA
>CAKMQH010000193.1 GCA_927911515.1 uncultured Neisseria sp. | reverse complement strand
TTTAAATCAGGACAAGGCGACGAAGCCGCAGACAGTACAGATAGTACGGAACCGATTCACTTGGTGCTTCAGCACCTTAGAGAATCGTTCTCTTTGAGCTAAGGCGAGGCACCGCCGTACTGGTTTAAAGTTTAATCCACTATAAAAAAGCAGATTCAAGGTAAAACTCGTCAAGGTTTAAGCATCTTACGGGCGTATTTACTTCGAATTTGCTTTTTTTCATCTTTAATCAGGTCATTAGTTGAAATTAGGGAAAAAATAAAGGCAATCGGTATAAGCTGTCCAACCTGCTTTTTATCTCTGAAATTTTAAAAAATCCTGCTTATCCAATACGATATTTATGACAATCACCATCTAAAATTTTGCTTATTTCAGACGAGCGGTTCTAAAACGAGATTAGCGTTAGTTGTATAAATTCAAACACTTATTTACAATATATGGTTAGCTTCGAGTTGCCAAACCTATATTTCGGGGCATCTGAATAATAAAAATTTCAAGGAACATTTATGCCGTTGCTGTCGATTGAATTCGCAGTATTTTTTTATTGCTTTTCTGCCTCTTTATTGGGCATTTTTTCCGATGCCGTCGGTGCAGAATGTTTTACTTCTGCTGGCGGGTATGGGTTGGCTGTATCACTTGAATCCCATCTTTGCCGCCGTGATTGCCTGCTATTCGTCCTGCGTGCATCTGCTCGGTCTTTTGATGTCGTCTGAAAAGGAAAACGTGCGGAAATTCTGGCTGGGCTTCGGCGTAGCGTCGGCTTTGGCGGTATTGTGTTTCTTCAAATATTTCGATTTTTTCCGTCCGTTTATCCGCCAATACACAGGGCAGAGCGAGATTGTCGATATCCTGATGCCTTTGGGGCTGTCTTATTACACGTTTCAATCTTTGGCTTATTTGGTGTACTGCTGCCGCCATCCGATGGGCGACCGCTTTGCGTGGCATGAGTTGCTGCTGCATTTGAGCTTTTTCCCGACCATTACTTCTGGACCGATTATCCGCGCGGCGGCGTTTAAGAGCATAGACGGCGAACAGGCGGGGGCTTTGGCGCAGATTCGGACTGCCGAAACGCGCGCATTGGTACGCCCTGCACTGGCAGTGTGCTTGATTTTGCTCGGCATTGCAAAGAAATGGTGGTTGGCGGGTGCGCTGGGAGAAGGCTGGGTATCGCCCGTTTTCGAAAATCCCGCCCAATTTGACGGCTGGGGTGTGTTGTCGGGGGTGTACGGCTATACCTTCCAGCTTTTCTTTGATTTTTCAGGCTATTCGGATTTGGTTATCGGGATGGCAATGCTGCTCGGTTTCCGCCTGCCGAAAAACTTTGCCGCACCGCTGCGCGCGTTCAATATCCGCGACTTCTGGAACCGTTGGCACATCAGCCTTTCCACTTGGATACGCGACTATATTTATATTCCTTTGGGCGGCAACAAACACGGCTTCATCCTGACGCAGTTCAACTTGTTGCTGGCGATGGTATTGTCGGGCGTTTGGCACGGTTACGGCTGGAATTTCCTGCTTTGGGGCGCGCTGCACGGCGTGGCATTAATTTTGCTCAACTGTGGCGACAAGATATTCGGTCGGGACGGTTCACGTCGTCTGAAAATCTTGCGTCCGCTTGCCTGGTTCGTTACTTTTCATTTCGTCTGCTTCACTTTCGTCGTGTTCAACACAAGCAGCCTCGCCGATACGCAGATGGTTTTTGATGCCTTGTTCGCCAACGAAACAGGTTGGGCGGCTCCAAAGCAGGCGGATATCCTGCTGCTTGCCGCATTTGGTCTGATGATTTTGCTCTACCCGTATTTGCTTCGCCTGTTTGACGGCGCGGTGGCGGCGTTGGAAAAAATGCCGATGTGGCTGTGGTTTATACCGCTGACGCTCGCGCTGGTGTTGATTATCGTATTGGCGCCGTCGGGCATTCCGGGCTTTATTTACGCCGACTTTTAAAAGGACAATCAGAATATGAAACGCTTTATTTCCCTGTTTGCTTCCCTTTTGGTTTGCACTTTCGGCGCGGCGTGGTTCAGCCAAGACTCCATCAATGCCTATTGGCAGCAAACCTATCATCAGGCATCCCCGTTGGAACCGCTGTCCGAATATGAATGGTGGCGCACCGGCGCACAGTTGCAACAAAACGCTTACGCTTTTTCAGACGACCTCAAAGCACGTTTGGCAGGACAGCCTACACTTGCCGAATCGGAGCCTCGAATCGCTCAAGGCGACGGGTCGTCTGAACAAGATGCACTCAATGCGTCCGAACCGCATGAAAAAAACCGTCCCGCCGACGGACGCCAACCTCAAACGGCACAAAACGGCGGACAGCCTGACACGCACCGTCTCCCTATCGCCCCGCCTGCCAATATCGTTCTCGGACGAGGCGACAAGGTCTTTTTTTGCGGGCGATTCAATGATGCAGGGCGTTGCGCCTTTTGTCGAAAGAAGCCTGAAAAAACAATACGGTATCCAGTCGGTGAACCTAAGCAAACAAAGCACCGGATTATCCTATCCCAAGTTTTTCGACTGGCCGAACACCATCGAGCAGACGCTGAAACAACAAACCGATATCCGCCTTTTGGTCGTCTTCCTCGGTCCTAACGACCCGTGGGACTTCCCGAAAGGCAAAAAATACCTGAAATTCGCCTCACCCGAATGGTCGGAAGAATACCTCAGCCGCGTCAACCGCATCCTGAGTGCCGCCGAGCAACACCACGTCCAAGTCATCTGGATGGGCATTCCTTATATGAAACAGGCAAAACTTAACAAGCAAATGCGATATCTCGACAAACTTTTAGCAGACGAGATCAGTCCAAAAGCCTTGTGGATACCGACCGACAAGCTCCTCAGCAACGGCTCCGACACCTATGCCGACTCCGTCAACATCAATGGAAAAATCATCCGCTACCGCAGCAAAGACGGCATCCACTTCTCAGCTGAAGGGCAAAAACTGCTCGCGGATAAAATCATGGAAAAAATTGTTTTTCAGACACCCCCTGAAGTGAACGGCGAAGAACGCGCAGAACAATTATCCGCACGTTAAGCCCGCATCGGCAGCAAAAGGACGGCGTTTTGTTTATCCAATGCCGTCTTTTTCGTTACAATAGCCGTCCGCCGCGTCAAAAGACGTCGTCTGAAACCACACACAGGAAACTCATGAACATCAAAACCCTGTCCGTATCCCTTACCGCATTGTGTCTGTCTGCCGCCGCACCCGCCGCCGATATGCTGCTGGAAAACTACGGCAGCAGCCGTCCCACATGGCTCTCCAAGCTCAAAAAACTCGACCGCAGCTCGGACGGCAAATTCCGCGTCCTCCAAATCGGCGATTCACACACCGCCGGCGACCTTTTCACCGAACAACTGCGCCTGCGCCTCCAACAAAAATGGGGCGACGGCGGCATAGGCTGGGTTTATCCTTCGAGCGTCAAAGGACAGCGCAGCGCAGCCGTCCGCTATGACGGCTCATGGCAAACCGTCAGCAGCCGCAGCGTTTCAGACGACTTTCCCTTAGGCGGCATCATCGCCAAAGCCAACGGCAGCAGCGTTACCATCAGCGCTAAGGACGGCAGCAGCGGCGAGAAGCAGATTTCCGTCTTCGCCAAACCCGTTCTGCCCGAACAAACCCTTTCATTCAACGGACGCGAAGTTCCCGCCGAAAACAGCGGCTGGCAAATCATCCGAAGCAACAGCCGCCTGCCGCTGACCCTCAGCAGCTCCATGCCTTGGGACATCGGCTACATCAATATCGAAAATCCCGGACGCGGCGTAACCGTTTCCGCACTTGGTATCAACGGCGCGCAACTGACCCACTGGTCCAGATGGCGTCCTTCTTGGCAGGATGACCTTGCCCAAACCCGCGCCGACCTCGTCATCATCGCCTACGGCACCAACGAAGCCTTCGCCCGCGATTTGGACATCACAGCCACCGAACAAAGCTGGCGCAGCTACATCCGCCAAATCAAACAAAGCCTGCCCGACGCAGGCATCCTGATTCTCGGCGCACCCGAATCCCTTAAAAGCACCTCAGGAAGCTGCGGCACACGCCCAGCCACTTTAAGCAGCATCCAACAATGCAGCAGCGCGTCGCCCGCGACGAAAAATCATGTATTGGTCGTGGCAGAACGCGATGGGCGGCGAATGCAGCATGAAAAGCTGGATGAACCAAGGCCTTGCCGCCAAAGACGGTGTCCACTTCTCAGGCAAAGGCTACCGCCAAGCCGCCGACCGTCCTCGCCGACAGCTTGATACAAATGGCAGATTATCAAAAAGGTCTCTGAAATTTTCAGACGACCTTGGTTTATGCTTGGGCAAATTGCTGCGTAAAGCGGATAAATTCTTCTTTTTTCGCTTTTGCCTTACCCGAATCGATGGCTGCTTCGGCGGCTTTGACACCGTCAGCCAACGAAGGCACGACATTGCCGGCATAAAGCGCGGCGGCGGCGTTGAGCAGGACGATGTCGCGTGCCGCGCCATGTTTGCCGCTCAACACTTCATCCATTTTCTCCAACGATTCTTGTGCGTTGGCGACTTTGATTTCGTCCAAATTGCGGCGGATTTCAATGCCGAAATCGGCGGGGCTGATGTCGTATTCACGGATTTCTCCGTCTTTCAGCTCGGCAACGCGGGTTTTGCCGGTCAGCGTGATTTCGTCCAAACCGCCTTCGCCGCACACGACCAAAACGTGTTTGGAACCAAGTTGTTTCAATACGCGCGACAGGATGCCGCACAAGTCAATGTGGAACACGCCCAAGAGCTGGTTCGGCGCACCGGCAGGGTTGGTCAGCGGGCCCAAAATATTGAAAATACTTCTAAACCCGAGCGAACGGCGCACGGGCGCGACGTGGCGCATCGCGCTGTGATGGTTTTGGGCAAACATAAAGCCCAAGCCTGTTTGACGGATGCTTTCGGCAACTTGCTCCGGCGTGATGTTCAACACCGCGCCCCAT
>CAKMQH010000192.1 GCA_927911515.1 uncultured Neisseria sp. | reverse complement strand
CCATCGAAGCGGTGATGGTTTTGAAATCAAAATACACCCCTTCCGTCTCCATGCCCTACAAACAAAGGATTTTTCAATACGGGGAAATAGAGTTTAAAGGTCGTCTGAAAACCAAACGCGGTTTCAGACGACCTTTTTGTTTGTCGGATTTCCAGTCCAATTTGGATGGATCATTTTTATAGTGGATTAAATTTGAATCAGGACAAGGCGACGAAGCCGCAGACATTACAAATAGTACGGCAAGGTGAGGCAACGCCGTACTGGTTAATTTAATCCACTATAATGAAATTTTTGTTCTGCTTATGTCGGTATTTGCCGCTTCGTTATCCTGCCGCCCCGAAAGAATAGATTTCATACTGAGCCAATCAAAAAAAGGTCGTCTGAAAACCTTATTTTAGGATCTTTCAGAGACCTTTGTTTACTTTAAAGAATCAAGCAATCAGCCAGCCATTTGTTTTGCCTGAACCGCTGTCAGAGCGATGGTAAAGACGATGTCTTCTACCAATGCGCCGCGGGAGAGGTCGTTGACCGGTTTGCGCAAACCTTGCAACAACGGACCGACGCTCAGGACGTTGGCGCTGCGTTGTACGGCTTTGTAAGTACAGTTGCCGGTGTTGAGGTTCGGGAAAATCAGGACGCTTGCCTGACCGGCGACGGTGCTTTCAGGCGCTTTGCTTTTGCCGACTGAAGGCACGGTAGCCGCATCGTATTGCAGCGGGCCATCAATTTCCAAGTCCGGACGTTTTTCTTTCGCCAGTTTGGTGGCTTCAATCACGGCATCGACATCAGGGCCGCTGCCTGAGTTGATGGTGGAGTAAGAAATCATGGCAACTTTTGGCGGAATACCGAAGGCTTTGGCGGTATCGGCAGATTGGATGGCGATATCGGCAAGCTGTTCGGGCGTCGGATTCGGGTTAACCGCGCAGTCGCCGAATACGAGAACTTGGTTAGGCAGCAGCATGAAGAATACGCTGGATACGAGGCTGGCGCCCGGTGCGGTTTTAATCAGTTGCAAGGCTGGACGGATGGTGTTGGCGGTAGTATGAACGGCACCGGATACCAAGCCGTCCACGTCGTTTTGCGCCATCATCATGGTGCCGAGGACGACGGTGTCTTGCAGTTGTTTGCGTGCGTCTTCAGGGGTCAGACCTTTGGATTTGCGCAATTCGCACATCGGCTCGACGTATTGTTCAATCAATGTGGCAGGATCGACGATTTCCAAAGAGTCGGGCAGATTGATGCCGCGTTCTTTGGCAACGGCTTCAACTTCTTCACGTTTGGCAAGCAGGACGCAGCGGGCAATGCCTTTTTCGTGGCAGATGGCGGCTGCGGCGACGGTGCGCGGTTCTGCACCTTCGGGCAGGACGATGCGCATATCGGCTTTGCGGGCAAAATCAATCAGGTTGTAACGGAATTGGGCGGGAGAAAGACGGGAGGCTTCGCGTTTTGCCAACGCAGATACGTCTTTGAGCGCGCTGCTTGAGCCGTAGAACGCCAGTCCGGTCAGGCGGGCAACTTCTTCGCCTACGGATGCTGCCGCACCTTCAATAATGAAACCTTCCAAGAGACCCGGTGCGTTGGTGTAAAGCTGTTTGGCAAGGTTGATTCGGTGTGCCACTTCGGCTGCATCGGCATTGTCAGATTGCAATGCCAAGACTACGCCCGCATCCAAAGACAGTGCCAGCTCGACGTTTTTGCCGGACAGGAAGAGTTTGTCCGCATCGGGGGCGATACCTTCGATAACGAGATTGTCGGTATTGAGTGCGACGGCTTTGCCGACCACAGCGTCAAACCAGTCATCGCTTTTGCCTTGTGCCAACAGGGTTTCGGCGGATGCGTCGAGCGGTTGAAACTTGCGCGCCCAAGGCTGCGGCAAAGGCTTTGCTTGCGGCAGCGGCGTCCAAACCGGCAGATACCGGAACGACCAATAATTTAGCCATGATATGTGTCCTTTCTGTGTGGAGGTTCTCCGTCGCCGCCGTGATGCGGACGTAACGGCACTGGGCTTAATACTAACAAACAAATTGCGTTTCCAACAAGGTTAAATGTTAATGGATTGAGCGAAAATGCAATGTATTTTTAAGAAACGCATAGCACAGAGAGAGTTAGTTAAAATCGAAGCCAACCATTTCCTTCCCTTTTAATCTTTACTGATTACCGCAAACAATACCGTTTGAAATGAAAAAAGCCGAGTCCCGCAACATACAGAACCCAGCTGATATCAACCATCTGAACAGGCTTTGATGAATAATCAAAATTTAAAGAACACTCGCCTTCAAATCCAAGTTTTCAGACGACCTTTCATTCAGACAAAATTGATTATTTCAACCCATCAAGCCTGTTTCAACTTCGCATCAGCATCGCGCAACGCGGTACGCAGACCTTCTTCGATAACAGCCTGCCGTAGGTCAGATTCTTGAATCTGACATCTCCATCTGCCACAACACCTAAAGGAAGCAGAAGCATTAAATATTCGTCGAATACAAGTATCCGACTACACATTAGCCAGCAACTGATTTTATTCCGCAACGGAAAGACAAAAAAAGGTCGTCTGAAAACCTTAAAATCATCAGGTTTTCAGACGACCTTTCATTTCGGCAGATTGATTAAGTCAACCCATCAAGCCTGTTTCAGCTTCGCATCGGCATCGCGCAACGCGGTGCGCAAACCTTCCTCGATAACGGGATGGTAGAACGGCATATCCAGCATTTGCTCAACGGTCATCTTCATTTGATGCGCCCATGCCAATAGGTGCGCCAAATGTTCGGCGGCAGGACCCAAGATTTCCGCGCCGATGAAGCGGCCGGTGGCTTTTTCGGCATACAGGCGCATATGGCCTTTGTTTACCAGCATCACGCGGCTGCGGCCTTGGTTTTTGAACGATACTTCGCCGATGACAAATTCGTCGGGTTGGTATTGCTCGGCAACCTGCGCGTATTTCAAACCGATGAAACCGATTTGCGGACTGGTGAATACCACGCCGATTACGCTATGGCGCAAACCGCTCTCAATATTCGGGAAAATAGCGGCATTGTGACCGGCAATTTTGCCTTGGTCAGAAGCTTCATGCAGCAGAGGCAATTGATTGGACGCATCGCCTGCGATAAAGATATGCGGAATGCTGGTTTGCATGGTCAACGGATCGGCAACAGGCACGCCACGCGCATCTTTTTCGATATTCAGGTTTTCCAAACCAATATTGTCAACGTTCGGACGGCGGCCTACGGCTGCCAGCATATATTCGGCAACAAATACGCCTTTTTCGCCGTCCTGCTCCCAATGGACTTCTACATTGCCGTCTGCATCGAGTTTGACCTCGGTTTTAGCATCCAAATGCAGTTTCAATTCTTCGCCAAACACGGCTTTTGCCTCGTCTGAAACGACGGGATCGGAAATGCCGCCGATAATGCCGCCCAAGCCGAAAATCTCGACTTTCACGCCCAAACGATGCAATGCCTGACCCAGTTCCAAACCGATAACGCCCGGTCCGAACACGGCAACGCTCTTAGGCAGCGTATCCCATGAGAAAACGTCGTCGTTGATAATCAAACGGTCGCCCAAAGACTGCCACTGTGGCAGGATGACGGGACGCGAACCGGTAGCAATCACGAAACTTTTTGCCGTGATTTGGGTATGGTCGTCGATTTGGACGGTATGCTCGTCGATAAATTTAGCCGAACCCATAATGCGCTTGTCGGCAGGCCACTCTTCCACATCGGCAACGACAAAGCCGACAAAACGGTCGCGCTCGGATTTGACGCGCTTCATCACTTCTTCGCCGTTGACGACGATGCTGTCTTTGTCCAAATGCACGCCAAACGGGTCGGTATGCAATGCGTGATGGCGCGCTTCTGCTGCGGCAATCAAGAGTTTGGAAGGCATACAGCCCACGCGCGCGCAGGTCGTGCCGAACACGTTGTTTTCAATCAGGTAAACATTATCCGAATGTAAACGGGCATTGCGAAACGCGCCCATGCCGGCAGTACCGCCGCCGATTACGACGACATCTGCTTGAATTTTTTTCATAATCTTTGTCCTTTTTTTGTTAAGCGTCCGAAGCGGTATCAGCGTGAAGCGTATCAAGTTTTCAGACGACCTTTTAATAAGCTATCGATAATATAAAATCAATAGCCATTTTAAAAATCTCGATTTAAAACAATAATCTCAAATTCTACTTGTAAATATAGAGCTATTCAGAACGACCGTGTAGCGTATCGTCTGAATAACTCTATTTTTCTGTTCAGTTGGTTTTATTCAAACCGTCTTAAGCACTAGGCAATTAGTTTTTAGCCAAGTAAGCTTCCAAATCTTCGCTGCCGCCGATGTATTTGCCGCCGATGAAGACTTGAGGAGCAGTCATCTTGCCGGTAATGGCGCGAACGGAAGTAACAGTTGCATCTTTGCCCAATACGATCTCTTCGTAAGACAGACCTTTGTCTTGCAAAGCTTTTTTTAGCTTTAGCGCAGAATTGGCAGCCAGGTTTGGTGAAGATGGCAACAGACTCTTGAGCTTTCCAGTCAGGAGCGATGAATTTCAACATAGTGTCGGCATCGGACACTTTGAAAGGATCGCCCGGCTCTTCAGGCTCGATGAACATTTTTTCAACCACGCCGTCGTTAACCAGCATGGAGTAACGCCAAGAGCGTTTGCCGAAGCCCAAGTCTTCTTTGCCGACCAGCATACCCATGCCTTCGGTAAATTCGCCGTTGCCATCAGGAATCATGTAGATGTTGTCAGATTCTTCTTCGGCAGCCCAAGCGTTCATCACGAAAGTATCGTTTACAGATACGCAGTAAATTGCATCAACGCCGTTTTCTTTGAATGCGCCAAACAATTCGTTGTAACGTGGCAGGTGGGAAGAAGAACAAGTCGGAGTAAATGCGCCGGGCAGAGAGAATACAACTACTTTTTTACCTTTGAACAAGTCATCAGTGGAAACATCTTTCCAAGTGTCGCCCACGCGGGTACGGAATACGACGGAAGGTACTTTTTGACCGGTACGATCTTGCAAAGCCATTTTGGATCTCCTTGAAATTTTAGGTTTAGGGAATGATACGAGTGAATGAGTGCATTCTAGCGCAGGGAGTTTGATTTGTATAATTTATAGTTCAAATAATATTAATTACCTGAAGCTATGAAAATCAATCTGCGAATGTTTCATTTAAATAGAGGTCGTCTGAAAGAAAACAAGCCCCCAGCTTGGAATTATTTTTCAGAATCGTGTGCATCAGACAATACGACTTCGCGGATGCTGCTTTCTACCTTGTCTTTCAACATAAAGCGGTCTTCGTCTTTACCGGGACGAATCGGGGAGGCAAAATCAATACGGATGCGCAGCTTTTTCATGGAAACAATGCGCCAGAGTGAACGCACCAAATCGACTTGCGCATAAGACGGCACAGTCGTCCTTTTACCGGCATCATCATAATAGCGCAGCGTAACCGCCTGAACAGGCGCATCGGCATCGATGGCGGATTGGAAGAGTGCGGCTTTGAACGACAAAATGTCCAAGCCCAAAGAAGTCCGCGCCTCGGGGAAAAAGCTGACATTCTGCCCTGCTTTCAACGCGGCACAAATGGCTTGGTTAATCGGCTCGACATCGCGGCGGGAATTGCGGTTGATAAACACCGTCCCTGCGTTTTGCCCCATTTTGCCCAACACCGGCCAGTTTTTAATCTCTTGCTTGGCGATAAAGCTACTCGGATACACCGCGCTCATGGCAAAAATATCCAGCCAAGACACATGATTTGCCGCCACCAAAGCACCATTCACATTATCTGCGGGCGGCGTGCCGATTTCCAATTCGATATCCAAGGCTTCCAGCGCGCCTTTGCCCAAAGTGATGACCGCATGGTCGCGTTCGGCAGGATTGCCGGCATCGATACGGCGCAAATGACTTCCGGTTCGGAACAGCCAT
Organism: uncultured Neisseria sp.; assembly: GCA_927911515.1. Taxonomy (GTDB): domain Bacteria; phylum Pseudomonadota; class Gammaproteobacteria; order Burkholderiales; family Neisseriaceae; genus Neisseria. Next base: position 4,348 of record CAKMQH010000192.1, on the reverse strand, counting down.
CCCGTCAGGCGGAACAACCTGCCTAAACGGGTAAAAAACGGTGCTTTTCGTGAGTGCATAACTGTTTTTCTTTTCGTATTAAATGTGTATCAAATCATAGTAATAGAGTTTTCAGACGACCTGAATTATCGAAGGGGTCGTCTGAAAACAGGTTCAAACATTATTTCTGGCAGTTCGGACAATAAAACGTCCCGCGCTGCCCCAAAACTTCCTTCTGCACCAAACCGCCGCAACGGACGCAGGGTTCGTTGTGTCTGCCGTACACCGTATATTCCTGCTGGAAATAGCCGCTTTTTCCGTCGCTGTTGACGAAGTCGCGCAACGTGCTGCCGCCGGTTTCAATCGCGCGCTGCAACACTGCTTTGACCGTCTCCACCAAGACGGCACATTCTTTTTTCTTAATCTTGTCCGCTGGGCGGTGTGGCGAAATACCCGCTTTAAACAAGCTTTCGTTCGCATAAATATTGCCTACGCCGACCACGACGGCATTGTCCATCAGAGCCAATTTGACCGCGCGTTTTTGCGTTTTGAGCTTTTGATACAGATAATCGGCGGAAAAGTCGTCTGAAAGCGGCTCGGGGCCCAGTTTTTCAAGGAGCGGATGATGTTCCGCAATGCCTTCGTACCACAAAATCGCGCCGAACTTGCGCGGGTCGTGATAGCGCAACACCGTTCCGTCTGCAAACACAATGTCCACATGATCATGTTTATCAGGATGATCAATCCGCGCGTCGCCGTCCGTAAAAATCCGTAAGCTGCCTGACATACCCAGATGAATCAACAAGATACCCGTTACAAAACCGATAACCAAATATTTCGCACGCCGGCGGCAGCTTAACACCTCCTGCCCCGCCAAAAGCTCCGCCAACTGCGGATTGACCTGCCAACGCAGCTTGGTTTGGCGCAACACGACATTCGCCACCTTTTTACCTTGAATATGCGGGCTGATACCGCGCAAAGTCGTTTCCACCTCAGGCAATTCCGGCATTTTCTTTATCCTCAAGCTAATACAGTCAACATCGACTTTTTCAGACGACCTGCGATTCTACCGACGCCAAAGCAGCCTGACAATTTGCATCCATTCGGCTTTACAGGAAAAAAGCAGCAAATTTAAGGTAGAATGACAAATATAGAAGAGGCTATTTTTATGGAGTCAAACCTGCCGTTTTCAAATATTCAGCCTCAAAACGTCGTCTGAAAACCAGTCATGCCGGTTTTACCAACGCTACATTTCTCAATCCGAAATCCGCGCCGCGCCCAAAGCCACCGTCTGCGTTCCCAATATTTTTTCAAACTCCGGCAACGGCGTAACCCCCGCCATACGCTTGACCAAAACCAAACCGTACACCGCCGCGCACTGCGGCCACCACCTGTCCCCCGCCTTCTCCATAAAACGCCAAAACCGCAGCCCTTTTTGCGAATTCACAGCAGGCAGGTACACCATAAACTTCCCAAACTCCACCTCAAAATCCAAATCCGCCAGCCGCTGCTTCAAAGCAGGCAAAGTCAGGCAATACTCCTTTTTAGGCAGGTGCGTTCCATCAAACCACTTGCTGAAAAACCACAAAGATTTCCGATTAAATCCCGTCAAAACCAACCGCCCTTCAGGTTTCAACACCCTGGACGCTTCATGCAGCACTTGCGTCAGCGCGGCAGTTTCATGACTGTGCGGCATCAGCAGCACATCAATAGAATGACTTTCCCAAGCCATAGCGTCCGCCGTCATCAATACATCACGAGGCACGGCAACCACGTTTTCAGACGACCTCAGCCATTCGCCGCCTTGTTGGACGATGGTCTGTCCGTCGAAATATTGTAAATGCTGCTCAAAAAAAGCAGCTTCCTTTTGAGCAACATAACGCCCCATAGCCGTATTTTCAAACCATACATCCATAGTCGTTATCCTATTAACTGTTTCATGCGTTCATTTCTACTGCCTGATAGCAAATACAATGCAATCGCCGTATTTATGCCACAGATTTTAGCATTAAGACTCAAGCATATGTAAATTTCACCCCCTTTACCTTGACGGCTACATCTTCAAACAGTACCATCGGGTAGACTAAATTTAACCTTATATCATTGATAATTATTGATTCGTCATGGCAAAACTGAAAACCATCGCACTTACCATTTCAAGTTTATCCGCAGCTTCAGGCGCAGCATACGCTCAAAATGCCACACCAGATCAAGTAGGTATGGCAATGATGCGCCTCAATTCCTCTCTCCTGGATCAAGCCAAAGCGCAAACTTTCGGAACGGGCAGCCTTTGGGCATCGTTGCGCAAGGATTTCCGCATGAACGAGGTCAATTCCGAACTTGTTCGCCGTCATGAGAGCAAATTTGCTGCCAATGGTGCTTATTTCGACCGCACCATTACCCGCAGCAAACCTTATATGTACCATATTGCCAATGAAGTCAGAAAACGCAATATGCCTGCCGAAATCGCGTTGCTGCCGTTTATCGAAAGCGCATTCGTTACCAAAGCGAAATCTCACGTCGGTGCATCCGGTTTGTGGCAGTTTATGCCTGCAACAGGTCGTCACTACGGCTTGGAAAAAACCCCTTTATATGATGGTCGTCACGATGTTTATGCAGCAACTGACGCAGCATTGAACTACTTGCAATACCTGCACGGATTATTCGGCGACTGGTCACTTGCATTGGCTGCCTACAACTGGGGCGAAGGTAACGTCGGCCGTGCCGTCAATCGCGCCCGTGCGCAAGGCTTGGAGCCGATTTACGAAAATCTGCGCATGCCTGCCGAAACACGAAATTACGTTCCCAAACTCTTGGCTGTACGCAATATCGTTGCCAACCCGCAAACTTTCGGCATGAACATCAGCGAAATCAACAATCAGCCATATTTCAAATCTTTGAGCATCGACAAGCCGATTGACAACAGCACTATCGCCCGCTTTGCCAATATCAGCGAAAGCGAATTGCTGACACTCAATCCGGGATTTAATGCGCCTGTATTCATCCCGAAAAACAACCGCCGCCTGTTGCTGCCAGTCGACTCTGTGGCTTCTTTCGAGAAAAACTACCGAAACGCCAATCCTGATACATTATTGTCTTGGAATGTATACACATCCCGAAACAATACCAGCTTGAACGCCATCGCTGCAGAAACCGGCATGAGCGTTGCCGAAATCAAACGACTGAACGGCTTGGGTAATAATTCCCTGTCTTCTGACCGCAGTATTTTGGTAACCAAGAATCAAGCAGCTAATTCGACAACATCTGATACGCTCGCGTTCATCGATGTTGATAACAGACCGGATACTTACCGTTCCAATATGCCAGAAATGGCACCTATTCAAACGACAAAAGCAAATATTCCTACAACGAATTTTGAAAACATCAAGCCCGTTGCCGCGACGCCTACCGATTACGTAGCTCTTGGCAAAAAAGCAGTATCCGAAACCTTGGTTGCACAATCAGCCCCTGTTATCGAAGAAAGCAAAGTCACTTCCGCAGCTTCTGCGGTTGTCGCCAAAGCAGATATCACTGCCGCACCTGCAGCCACTCAAACCAACTCTTCTGCAGATTTGGCATCAACCAATATCAAAGAAGAGCGTATTCCTGAAATATTTGCCCAACTGTCTCAAGCTGAAAGCAAGCCTGCCGTTGTCGAACAAACTGCTGCGAATACAACTACTGAGTTGACTACTGCTCAAGCCACTCCGGCACAAGCTACGGAAACAGCTGATGAACTGATGGCATTGGTGGACTCTAATCTTCGTACTCAAACTGAGGATATAGTAGTCGCACAAGCTACGAGCGAGCAAAATGTTGCGTCCGACGCAGTCAAAGCACGTAGCGAGCGTATTGCCGCCAATACCGCCAAACAACAGAGCCGTACTGAGGCACGTTTGGCTCGTGCAGGCAATCAGCAGCAATCTCAAACCGCAGGCGCCGGTATGCACCGTGTAGCCGATGGTGATACGCTATTTAATATCTCCCGTCGTTACAATTTGAGCGTTGCTGATTTGATTATCGCCAACAACATTAAAGGCAATAACATCCGTAAAGGTCAGCTGTTGCGTGTTACCGCAGCACCTGCCAAAACTCGAAACAGCATCCGAAACGTTTCTTATACCGTCCGCAGAGGCGATACTTTGAATACCATCGCCAACCGCTTTAATGTTGATGTAAACGATATCCGCCGTTGGAATCGGAATACCAACGGTGTTACCCCCGGTCAACGTTTGAAATTAATCGGCAGTTAAGATCATTGTTCATCAAAAAGTCGTCTGAAATTTTTCAGACGACGGCGGATTCGCATTTGAAGTGCAACTTTCCATAACAGAAAAAGGCCAGTATGCGGTAGCATACGGCCTTTTCC